>CAZAQZ010000071.1:0-10133 GCA_964487175.1 uncultured Verrucomicrobiota bacterium
GGAATGCCTTTGAGGATGCTCTGGATCTCGATCAATCCGGACATCTTGTGTCCGGGCAGATCAACCTGCGTCACGTCGCCGGTCACAACCACCTTGGAGTCGAATCCCATGCGCGTCAGAAACATCAGCATCTGTTCGCTGGTGGCGTTTTGCGCTTCGTCGAGGATCACGAACGCGTTGTTCAATGTCCGCCCGCGCATGAACGCCAGCGGCGCGATTTCGATGATGCCGCGTTCGGTGCTGCGCTGGATTTCGTCGGCGTCCATCATGTCATACAGCGCATCGTACAGCGGACGGAGATAGGGAGAGACTTTCTCCTCGAGTGTGCCCGGCAGAAACCCGAGCGCTTCGCCCGCTTCGACCGCCGGCCGGCACAAAATGATGCGGCCGACCTGCTCCTGCTGCAGCGCGTGCACGGCCATGGTCATCGCCAGATAGGTCTTGCCCGTTCCCGCCGGGCCGATGCCGATGACAATGTCGTTGTCCCGGATGGCCTCGATGTACTTCTTCTGGTTGAGCGTCTTGGGGGCGATGGCCCGTTTGCGTTTGGAAACCTCGACGCGGCCCTCGTGCAATTCCTGCATGCGCAACGGTTGACCGCGAGAGATGGCGCTGACGGCCCGGCTGAATTCAGCGCGGCGAACGGATTGCCCGCGGGCGACGTGCTGCTTCAGTTCGGCAAACAGTGTCTTGGCTTTCTCGACACCTTCGGGATCGCCTTCGATGTTGATCCAGTCTTCGCGGGCGGAAACTTTAACGCCAAGCAGATCCTCAACGAGGCGCAGATTCTTTGGTTCGTTCGCGTAAAGCGACTGGGCCAGGCGGGGATTCTCGAAATGCAGAGTCTCGCTTCCCATGCTCAGCTGAGGGAGTGCCTCCGGTTCATCACCGCTAACGTACTCCATTTCCCCTTCGTTCGCAATTGGCGCGAACCCCTTTTTCCCTAATCCTGCGGGATGAACAAGACCATATTCGGATGGATCCTGTTGGGATTCTTGATCTTATCCTTGTTGGCGTGATAGATCCGGGGCCATTTCAAAGGATTGCCATAAACCTTGCCCGCGATCCTCCAGAGCGAGTCGCCCTTCTTGACCACGTACTTGGTCGGCTTCTCCGCCGTCTCGACTTTGGGCGGCTGATTCTCCTCGATGGTCGGGGCCGCTGCCACAGGCGGCAGTGGCGTGACCTGTGTTTCGACGGGTGGCTCCGCTTCTGCGGGCGGTTTGCCGACGATGTAACCGCGATTGCCCCATTGACCACGGTCCACCCAATAATGCTGCCGCCAGTTTGGATAATGACCCTTCACCCAGTCCGCCCACTCGGGCTCAAGCGCGGGCTGTTCCTCGACAGTCTCCATCTGCTTGATGAACTCACTCTTCTGCTGCTCGCTGACGGGCTGCATGTTCTTGTTCTGCGTCGCGCAGCCACTCAAGGCAATGGCAATGGCGCAGGCGCCAACGCTGGGTATGAAATACCTGTTGAAATGACTCATAAAAACTAACGTCCTCCTTGCATTACGCTAGTGCAGCGTATAACACCATTTCTCGCGTTACGTCAACGCTTTTTGCAGATTTTACTTCCGCCTAAACGCTCCCCCGCTACAATGCCGCCAACCGCCGAACCGGAGGCTGACATGGACCTGATTCTACGCAGCGCGCGCGTGCGCGGACATGACAAACCCGTTGACATCGCCGTCAACGACGGCGTCATCACCAGGATCGCGCCGAAGGTCGCCGCACGGGCGCGACAGGTGATTGATTGCGCCGGCAAACTCGTGTCCCCGCCGTTCACCGACATTCATGTCCATCTCGACGCCGCGCTCACGGTCGGTCAGCCGCGGTTCAACCAGAGCGGTACCCTCATCGAAGGAATCGAGATTTGGGCCGAACACAAGAAGTCACTCACGTTCGATGATGTGAAACGCCGCGCCACGCTGGCCGTGAAATGGGAACTCGCCCACGGCGTCACGCGCATTCGCAGTCACGTGGACGTGTGCGACCCGCGCCTCACCGCCGTGCAGGCGCTGGTTGAGGTGAAGAAGGAGTTCGCCGGGCTGGTGGACATCCAGCTTGTCGCGTTCCCGCAGGACGGCATCTATGCGTTCCCCAACGGCGAAGCATTGATGGAAAAAGCGATGGGGCTCGGGTGCGACGTGGTCGGTGGCATCCCGCACCACGAAATGACGCGCGATGACGGTGTGGCCGATGTGAAGTTCGCCTGCGACCTCGCGCAACAGTTTCATAAGCCGCTCGATTTGCACATCGATGAGACGGATGATCCGCATTCGCGATTCACCGAAGTGCTGGCGGCGGAAACGATCAAACGCGGCCTGAGCGGACGCGTTACCGCCAGCCACACGACCTCGATGCACAGCGTGGACAATTATTACGCGTTCAAACTGATTCGTCTCATCAAACGGGCCGGCCTGCATATGGTCACGAACCCGTGCGACAACTCCGTCCTGCAAGGGCGATTCGACACGTACCCCAAACGCCGTGGTCACACGCGCGTGAAGGAATTGCTCGCCGCCGGAGTGAACGTCGGCATTGGCCACGACTCGATTATGGATCCGTGGTATCCGCTTGGCGTGGGCGACCCGGTGCAGGTCGCGTTTGTGTGGATTCATTACGGCCAGATGAGTGGCGCGAGCGAGATTCCGCAAGTGTGGGATATGATCACAACGAATCCCGCGAAGGCATTCGGCGCGGGTGATAAGGAGTACGGAATCGCTGTTGGCAACCCTGCTGATTTGGTGTTGCTGGATGCTGAAACCGAATTCGACGCCCTGCGTCGCATCGCTGCGCGCCTGCTCGTCATCAAGTCCGGCCAGATTGTCGCCCGCACCACACCGGGTGAGACTGTATTCTGCCCGAAGGGCTGGAAGAAGGAAGCCATCGACTTTAGGCCGACAGGGGCATAGGCAGGTTCCCGCGCGTCCGCCACTTTTCCGCCTGGCTGGTGTTGTATCCATTGAGAGGACAGATCCAAGTGGACGGGAGGAATGACATGAGAAGGCGGATTGTTCGTTTGATTGCCGGAATGGGGTTGGTAGTGGTTGTTGCGACGGCGATGCAGGCCGCGCAGGTTGGCAAAGGCGGAATCACCCCGGAAACGTTTCTGGTTCCCGTTGGGTGCAGGATTTCGACCGCCACCACTTCAAACGCCACGCTGACCGATCTGAAAACGGGCGAGATGGTCATGGTTCGTTACGAGAAGCAAGGCGAAACGCTGGTGGCCGATCGTATCGTTGAACTCCTGCCGCGTTCGAATTCGACTCACCACACCAAGCCGCCCGTTGACCCGTCACAGCCGCCGCTGAACCCGGAGAACACATCGCGCCTTCGCGGGACAATCACGAGCATCAATCTCCACGCCCGTACAATCATAGTCGAACAGAGGGGGAAGCCCCAAAGCTAGACACCTGTCGCGTGGGTGTAATCCAGCGTTGTGGAGGAGCGCGGTGCGTGATATCCTGACACCATCATGAAACTTTTCACGGCGGTGTTTGTCGCGGTCATCGGTCTTTCATTTTCAGTCCCCGCAAGGGATTTATCTGAATTCAAGACAGCGGACGAACTGTGGCTCTACATTACGAAGATGCAGCAGGAGGGACCCGGTGAACACGCGAGCACGGTGGAGCAACACAGGGCCATTGTTAAGGAGTTTCTTGGTGAGATCGACACCGCTCTCGTGGAGTTCGGCAAGCGGTTTCCTGCCGATCCACGCCGTTGGGACGCGAAGCTGAGTCGTATTCAGGTGGCGGGTCTCCAAGCCTCGCTGGATGGACGCGTATACGACATGGCGGGAGACGAAACCGTCTTGAAGGAAGTCGCTGCCGCTTCCGATGCGTCGACCGAATCGAAGAGCGATGCCAGTGCTACCCTGGTGCAAATTCATGCCGCTCCCCTGCTCCAGTCGTCTAATGTTTCGTCCGCACGCGTCGCCGCGGTTGAGGCGGAAATCAACGCGTTTGAGAAACAATTCCCGGACAACGATCAGAAGGACGGCTTGGAATTGATCCGTGCGCACCTTTATCAAAAAACCGATCCCGCCAAAGCAGAAACATTGATGGCTGTGTTGACGAAAAGCGCCAACCCCGAGATCGCCGACCAGGCGCAGGGGTATATTGTGATTTCACAATTGGCCAGGAAACCTCTGGATCTGAAATTCACGGCAGTGGACGGTTCGACCGTGGATGTCACGCGGCTGCGGGGAAAGGTCGTGATGCTGGATTTTTGGGCCACGTGGTGCGGCCCGTGCGTGATGTCCATGCCCAACGTCATCGGCACCTACAAGAAACTTCATGAGAGGGGATTCGAGATCGTCGGCATCTCGCTGGATCGCGACAGGGACAAGCTGCTGAAGTTCACCAAGGACCGCGAGATGACCTGGCCGCAATATTTCGATGGCAAAGCGTGGGAGAGCGATATCGGCACGCGGTTCCACATCCACGCCATCCCCGCCACCTGGCTGGTGGATAAGAAAGGCTTCGTCCGTCCCCTCGAAGAAGGCAGCGACCTCTCCGGCCAAGTCGAGAAGCTGCTGGCTGAGTGACCGACGGTGCGACTGTCAATCTGGATCAAGCCGGCGGGATGTGGGCAAGGGCGCAGCGTAGCCGTGGGCGAAGAAGCTTTTCACTTCGGATTCGAGCAACAGGGGCGGCGGATTGTTGACGTCACCGCGCCCAGGCAGCAGTGTATCGACCGGCAACCCATCATCGCGTAGCGCCTGGCAATAGCTGGCCGGATCGTCGGTGGCATCGACCTTTAGGTTCAACGCGCGCGCCACGGTCACGCAGAAGTCGTCCAGCGAGGTGCATTTTTGTGGTTGCCAGCCGCCAAGCGGTTCAATGGCCAGCTTGCCGAATTCTGTGATGTACGCTTCGCTGGTTTTTTTCCCGTTCAATCCCAAATCCATCGCCTGGCCCAGCAGGAATGCCATCCGGTCCTGACGAACGCAGGTCTGTTCGCCGCGAACGGGATACGACGGCGCTTGAACGGTGGCAGCAACCTGCGTCGTCGTTTGTGCTGTTTCATCCTGCGTCCCCAAATTATCGCCGCGATGCTTCTTCGACTTTGGCACGGGAGCATTGCTGCAATTCTCCGCTTCGAGTGCCAGTTTCTCGGCGCGGGCACAGGCGAGCGCGATCCTGGAAGTTTCCGCTTCAATCTGGTCTGTATCGTCTTCATCGCGGAGCCGGGGCAACCGGGCGGCGGCGGACTGGGTGAGTTCCAATAGTCCCTGGATTTTGACCCGCTTTTCGGTAACGCAGGTCAGGCGTGCCGTCTGGTTCGACGCGTCTTCCTCCAGATGCGTGACCCGCTCCAGTACGGATTGGATCAATTGAACGCAGTCTGAGGCCTGCTCAGAATTGGTGTTGGTTGCCTCCGCCGCAGCGGGAGGCGCATTGGTGTCTGCAGCGCGTGCACGGTGAACGGCCAACGCTGCGATCATAAACGCCAAGCCACATCCGATGGAGCGCATGCCGCGGAGTGTACCGGCTGTGCCCCAAATCTCAAGTCGCAGATTTCCCGGCGGATTTGTTGAAGGAAACCTCATTACTCGCTGTCTAACAGGTTAATGAGGGCACATCAGAACAATCTCCCGCAGGAATGCCTGCAAGATGACATTGGTTTTGCAATCCCCCTCCACAAACATTGAGATATGCCCCGAATGATGAGACAAGCGGGGTTTTTCATTGAAAGGGCCAAAAGGCGTTCCTATACTGGTGCCCTCACTGGCATGAAAGCGATGATCGCAACCGCCGCCCTTCTGCTCACCGTGGCCAGCCTGTCCCAGGCTGCCGACGATGGTGCGAATTTTCCATTTCAGGTCGGCGAAAAGCTTACCTACCAGATTTTCTGGGGGCCGTTCATTGCCGGCCGGGCGACGCTGAACGTCGAAGGCATCGAGCAGGTGGACGGGCATGATTGTTATCATTTGATAGCCCAGGCGAAAACAAGCGGGCTGGCTGACTTCCTGTTCCACGTCGACAGCACGACGGAGAGTTGGATGGACGTGAATGAGTTGTACACCCGCCGCTACCGTGAGCACCGCGTTGAAGGCAAGAAGACCAGAAACACCGAGACCCTTTATGACTACGACCGTCATCTGATGACCACGACGAACCTGAACAACGGCAAGACAAGTGTTTGCCCTGTCGATGAACACATGCAGGATGTGGTGTCGGCCCTTTATTACGTGCGCCTATTGCCCTTGAAGTCATCCGTCACGAACAAATTCCTGATCAATGCCCAAGGAAACAATTATCCCATGAACATTTGCCCTGACGCGCGCAAATCGCTCTGGGTACGTCCCGTCGGGGACATCGAGGCGGTGCGCATCGAGCCCCAGCCCACGCTGAACATCGTTGCCGCCAACCACGGCCGTATGTGGTTCTGGGTCAGCGATGACGTGCGCAAGCTGCCGCTGCTCGTGTCCACCGACATGAAGATTGGCGCGGCCAGGCTGGTGCTGTACAAGATCGAATCCACCGACCGGCCGGTGACGGCCACGAATGTTTCAACGTTCAACTCGGTGAACTCGGAACTGGCAACCTCCGGCGAGAACTCCCGATAGCATGGATTTCCCACCACTCGACTTCGATCGCATCCGCACCTATCCCCTGCGCGAACGGGATAACAAGGTTCACCTCGAAGCGCTGGCCCGTGTCTGGCGCAAGGGAGGCAGTTTCGCGCAATTCCTCGATTCGATCCCGAAAATCCTGGTCGGAAACGATTTCCGAACCATCGTCAACGACACGGTCGCCGCCGTGCGTAACAAGAAGCCCGTAATCATCATGATGGGCGCCCACCCGATCAAATGCGGCCTCAACCCCATCTTTGTCGACCTGATGAAACGCGACGTCATTTCCGCTGTTGCGTTCAATGGCGCGGGTGCCATTCACGATTTCGAACTCGCGCTCATCGGCGAGACCAGTGAAGACGTCCAGCAAGGGCTCGATGACGGCAGCTTCGGCATGATTGACGAAACAGGCCGGCTCATGAACGCGGCGCTGGCCGACGGCGTAAAGCAGGGCATCGGCGCGGGCCGCGCGCTCGGCGAAGCGATCGTCAAGGGCCCGTTTGCGAAAAAAGAGCTCAGCATGTTGCATGAAGGCGTGGTCAGCCATGTGCCCGTGACCGTCCATATTGCCATCGGCACGGACATCATCCATCAGCACCCGACCACCGACGGAGCGGTGCTGGGCGAATCGACATATCTGGATTTCAAACATTTTGCCGCGGTGGTCGCGAAGCTGGAAGGCGGCATCGTGCTCAACATTGGTTCAGCGGTGGTCATGCCCGAGGTATTTCTCAAGGCGCTGACCATCGCCCGCAACCTCGGCAATAAAGTGGAGGCGTTCACCACGGCGACGTTCGATATGAACCGCCACTATCGCCCCACCGAAAACGTCGTTCGCCGTCCCACACACATGGGCGGACGCGGCTATTACATCATCGGTCATCACGAGCTGCTGGTCCCTCTGTGGGCCGCGGCCACACTGGAACAACTGGCATGAAGCCCGGGCACCTGCAAAAAATCCTCAAGCGATTTCCCCAGCAAACCATCGTGGTCGTCGGAGACGTGATGCTCGACCACTTTCTCTGGGGAAGGGTCTCGCGGATTTCGCCGGAGGCACCGGTGCCGGTGGTGGAAGTCACGCGCGAATCCTATTTTCCCGGCGGCGCGGCCAACGTCGCCCGCAACCTGCGCGCGCTGGGCGCGCCGGTGAAAATGATGGGCGTGTTGGGTGAGGACGATGCCGGCGAACAATTGCGCGACGTGCTGGATGAACAGGGCGTCGAGACGCACGGGCTGGTGGTCGATCCCAACCGCCCCACCACGGTCAAGACGCGCATCGTGGCGCACAACCAGCAAATTGTGCGGTTCGACAAGGAGAAGACCGAGAAGATTCAGCCGCTCGTTGCCGACAAGCTCATGCAGTATTTTGAGTCGCAAGTGGGCAACGTTTCGGCGGTGATCTTCGAGGATTACAGCAAGGGAGTGCTTTCGCAGAAGTTTCTCGACGACATGCAGCGACTGGCCCGCCGTCACGGCACGATGACAGCAGCCGATCCGAATCCGCGCAATCTTCTCCGCTACTCGGGCCTTGCTGCCGTCACGCCCAACCGCGCCGAAGCATTCACCGCGGCGGGCGTGCCTTACACCCAGCCCATTGACGAGGTCCTGCAGGACGATCCGCTCATGCGCGTTGGCCAAATCCTGCTGCGCCAATGGAAGCCGCGCAACCTGCTGATCACCCTGGGTGAACACGGCATGTGCCTGTTCCGATCGGGGAAACGGCCTCATCATATTCCAACCGTGGCGCAGGAAGTGTTCGATGTGTCCGGTGCAGGCGATACGGCCATCGCATCGTTCGTGCTGGCGCTGGCGGCGGGAACAGATCCCGTCGATGCAGCGGAGATTTCCAATCACGCAGCCGGCGTGGTGGTCGGAAAAATCGGCACGGCAACCTGCACTGCCGAAGAACTCACCCAAAGTTTCTCACGCAACCAGCGCTAAGAGTCGAGTGATTCCCGCACTTTGTGGGCGAGAGTCGCGTTCGTGTAGGGTTTTTGCAGGAACGCGAGGCCTGGTTCCCGAATACCATCATTGAGAATCTCGTCGTCCGTGTAACCCGAAGTGAACAGCACTTTGATCTGTGGCAGGATTTTCCGGACCTGTTCCGCCAGGATCCGGCCGCTCATTTGTGGCATGATCATGTCCGTGAGAAGCAGGTGAATCTGTTGGTCGCCGCGCTCCCGCAAGATCTTCAGCGCTTCTTCACCGCTGGCCGCCGCCAGAACTGTGTACCCCAGGCTGTGTAACAGCAGCTTGACCAACTCCCGGACCCCGGCCTCATCCTCAACCGCCAGAATGGTTTCATTGCCGTGTGGCAGGTCTTGAGCCTGCTCGCGCCTCGGCAATGCGACGGGTGTTTCCTGGGCCAGTGGAAGGTAGACTTCGAATTTGGTCCCGTGCTCTGAGTCGCTGGAGACAGCGATATGGCCGTCACTCTGTTTGACGATTCCGTAGCAGGTGGCCAACCCCAGTCCCGTCCCCTTGCCTTGCGGTTTAGTGGTGAAGAACGGCTCGAATAAGTGCGCCTTCACCTCGTCGCTCATCCCCGTTCCTGAGTCGTGAATCGTGAGCATGACGTACTCGCCCGGCTTTACCTCCGGATTCCGGCGCGCATATTCCCGGTCGAGTGTGCGGATGGAAGTTTCGATGGTGATGTTCCCGCCTTTCGGCATGGCGTCACGGGCATTGACGACCATGTTCATGATCACCTGTTCGATTTGCCCGGGGTCGGCTTTGACGCAAGTCGGGACTGTCCCCGCCCTCGTTACCAATTCGATATCTTCGCCGATCAGTCGATGGAGCATTTTTTCAAGATTGGCCACTGTGTCACGCACATCAAACACCTTCAGTTCTAGAACCTGTTTGCGGCTGAACGCCAGCAACTGCCGCGTCAATGAAGCCGCGCGCTCGGCGGCCGTTTTGATTTCCTCGACGTTTTGGCGAAGCGGGTCGTCCGGGCGGATCCGTTGCGACATCAATTCGCTGTATCCCATGATTGCGGTGAGGATGTTGTTGAAATCGTGCGCCACACCTCCGGCCAGTCTGCCGACGGCCTCCACTTTTTGCGCCTGAATCAACTGCGCCTCCAGATGCTTGCGCTCCGTGACGTCTTCCACTGTGCCAACGTATCCCCTCAGTTCCGCATCCTCGTTCCGCATCGGAAAAGCTTGAACTCGGATCCAGTGGCTGGCTTTCTCCCGAGTCTGGAGCCGGCATTCGGCTGAGAAACCCACGTTCCCAGGCTTGGCAACAAATGCAAACCATTCCTCCAACATCCGCTCCTGATCTTCCGGATGAATGGCCTTCGCCCAGCCTTCCCCCAACGTCTCCATCATCGTCAGCTTCAGCAGGGCGCGGCATTGCCGGTTGGTGTAGGTGGTGTGTCCTTGCAGGTCCGCCATGAAAATCCCCATGGGCGAGGAGGCGCTCAAGGAACGGAATACCGCCTCGCTCTCCTTCAATGCCTGCTCCGTTTCCTGCCGCTGCCTACGCACTGCGGCCTCACGAAGCTCCCGCTCGATTACCACGCTCAACCGGATGAGGTTGCC
>CAZAQZ010000072.1:0-10032 GCA_964487175.1 uncultured Verrucomicrobiota bacterium
TAACTGACAAAACAAACTACAACACGGTTGACAAGCGCTTTCAGAGATGCGGCGAGTCGTCGCGACTTTGTCATTGGCCCTTGTCACCGAGTTGCAGGCCGCCTGCTTCTTCCACCTGTCCGCTATAGGCTAAGCGAAGGGGAAAGGCTTGGCGGTGGTGGATATGGTAGCGGCTGCGATACTGAGGCAACCGCTCAAGATTCACAAAAGGCCAGGCGATGATCAACGTGGCTGCATCCCGCGTGCACGCGAATGGGGTGCTTGAATTCCCGGAAACAAGCATTACGTTCGTTCTGGCTCCATGAAAGGAGATGGATCAATGAAACAGATTGTGGTTCGACTCATAATCGCAATCACCCTGGCCGCCTGTGTGCAGGGCTGCGCGTCGATCTCTCCCGATCCGGACGACGAATCCACTGCTGAACGAGACCAGGAGTTCAATCGAATGGACCGGATGCTAAACCCGTCACCGAACACGGGATCAGCGCTGCCAGGAGACCAATAAGTCCGACAACGATCGACCGCGATGAGAGACTTACCTGAGTATTAAACGCCTGCCGGGCTCACCAAAATCACTCCCAGCCCATCAACCGGGAGATGGTCGTCGCGACCGCCGGATCGTCGGGAAAAATCACGGGCTGGTCCTTGGTGCGCGCCGTTTTTTCGCCGAGACGCCGGACGGTCACTTTCACGGGGCAACCGCATGCACTGTAAAAAATCGTCACCTCACGCTCGGCGCCATCCGGCCAAAAATCGCGCACCGGCACATGCAGGTCGCGAACGATTGCGTCGAGGACCGAGGTCGCGCCCTTGGAGCCGTCGAGCAGATACGGCTTCCCCTGTCCGTCGTCGACCATGATCAGCAGGTTCTTGCCCGCATATGAGGAAGTCGGTGGATGGGTCGCGGGCACAATCCGGTTTTTCCAAAGAACATCGCCGGTGCGGCGGAACACCAAGGAGGCCAGCCCCGGTTTCTCGCTGCTCACGTGCATGGAGAGGTGCAGTTTGTTGCCGGGCGCCGTCTGACCGTAAGCCTCGAGAATGGCGAAGGTCCGGCCCAGGCCGTCGTCGGGGTGATACTGGCGTTCGATTTCATGCAACGCATCGGCGACGCTGGGGATTTTGCCGCCGAAATCCAGCTCCACGGTGACCATGACCGCCTGGGCGGCCTCCATCGTGGGAAGATTGGATTCCACCGAAGACAGCGGGGAGTTGGTGGGAATCTCCGTTGCGACGGCCGCATCGCTCAATGCAGAGATCGCGACCCAGATCGGGGCAAGCCAAAGGACCTGCTTTGCACGTCGGACAGTTTTTCGAATCGACATGATGGCTGGGGCCGAATGTACAAGACGAACGAGGGAACTGACAAGTCTGGTTGAACACCTTCCCGCCCTGCCAGAAAATGGTTCCTTTCGCCTCTCCACGAGGCCTCACGCACCATCAGGAAAAGAATCTGATTGCGGAGATGAACTTCCTGACGCAAGTTGGGTCATGAATCGCGCCGGCACTGATCGAAAGGACGTCATTTTCGTTATCGACGATAACAGCGAAGTCCTCGAAAGCGTGAAGAAGATCCTGCAGCGCGAAGGATACGTGGTTCACACCGCGCACAATCCACCCGACGCCATCAAGTTGTACGAAACGCATTGGCGGGAAATCAACCTGGTCTTGCTGGATTTCCTGATGCACGTCATGCGGGGGGACGAGGTGTTTGAACGCCTGCAGGAAATCAATCCGAACGTGCGCGCCATCGTGACAACGGGGTGCGACGACGATGCCGCCGAGAAGATGTTCCAAAAGGGGCTGCGAGGGTTCCTCCAGAAGCCCTATTCACCGCAGGAACTTATCGACCGGGTGCGGGCAGAGGCCAATTCGCGCTAGCCGTTTTCTTCACGGAGGTTCCGCGGCAATGCGGCACAGACCTAGGAGTTATTCCGGGCCGACAATCAGACAATCTCCCATTGAAGCTGCCCGGCGCCAGGCCTAGCGTTTGGTCGGAAGAAAGGAGTTCTGATGAAAACGAATCTGGCGCTCATGATCGTGGTCGCAGGGATTGCTGCGGTGGCGTTGGGAAATCAGTTCATACCCGCGCCAATGGATGAAGGCGACGCGCATGTATTTACAGGAATTGTCACGGCTGTGAATGTGGAAGCCCGGACGATTGTTGTGGAAGCCGCTTCAAACAGCATCGAGTTTCTTGTCGCCACGGACGCTGAAATTATCGTGAAGGACAAGTCGAGGGGCCGGCTTTCCGATATCAAGTCAGGCGACGGTGTGGAAGTGCATTACACAGAGGAGAAGTCAGCCTACGTCGCCCACCAGATCGCCCAAACGGGGTTGAAGAAATCATAGCAGGAACGACTGCTCATTCCTGGGGTCCCATGTAGATGATCTTCGGTCCCTTGGGGATGACTTCGCCTGCCTGTTCCGCGGCCTTGTCGAAGGCCGCATCGGCATTGCTGCCATAGGCGCTGATAAACCCTTTGCGGAATTCGGCTTCGTCCGATGGCAGGGCGGTGAGAACGGACTCCTTCACGTACCCGACGAACTGGTCCCAGACCACGATGTTACGGCGCAAATCCTGCGCCCACTGCACGCCCAGTTGCTTATAGTTGGATCCAGAAGGTGGGGCAACCCCGGTCGGGGCCTGATTGGTTGCGGAGTAGGGAGGCGGCACATTCCCGGGACCGACGTTGCCGTTATCGCTGCCGTAGCTGGGCGTCACATCAACGGGGGCGTAGGAGACCGAGCCGTAAGGATACCACGAAGGGTATAAATAGCCGCCGCCAAAGGATCCGTACCGCTCAGGGAATCCCTGTGAGAAAATCAGGTTGCGATTGAAATCGTGGACCTGTTGAGAATCGCCATGGCTGGGACTGTCGCCTGAACGGGCCATCGACGACGGGCTGGTTCCCGTGAATGGGGGAGCTTGATTCGCGGTCGTGGGCGGCGGATTGGCCGCTTGACTTTGGTTCCCGGCAGCACGGACTTGTCCGCCGATCAGTGATAATCCAACAATCACAACTGCGGCATGGAGGAACGCTCTCATTTCTTCCTCATTGCCATCTGTCATAAGGTACGCCTCGCGCCCCGGAATGCAAACCGCATTGCTGACAAAATTCGCCGCATCTCTATGCTTGCATCCGGCTGCAGTTCTGCCAATAGTGGTCGCAGACAACACCGACAGATGATCCCCAACACAACGCGGTCATCCTGAATGCGCGTCACGGAGGCAGCCTTATGAAAGTCAAGGATTTGAAATGCATCACCGCCACCGGGCTCATCGCCCTCGCCGCGTTGCTCAACGCCACCGCGTGGGACGGCACCGGCCACATGCTCGTCGCCCAGATTGCCTACAATCGTCTCAACGACAAGGCCCGCGCCCGAGTGGATGAACTGGCCGCCCAACTCAAGAGAAACGGAGTGCCCTACAACGGCGTCACCATTGCCTGCTGGCCCGACGACATCAAGTCGCGGGACTCGGATTCCCCGTACCAGGGAAAATTCAAACCCTGGCACTATATCGACATCGGCTGCGAGACAAACGATCCCGATGTGCTCAGCAGTCCGCTCTCGCTCACCCAGACCAGCGGCGACGTGATCGTGGCGTTGAACCACTGCGTCAATCTCATCCGAGCCAAGCAGACCGACGCGCTCGTTCCGGATGAATCCATCGCGCTGGCCTTCGTCATGCATCTTGTCGGCGATATCCATCAGCCGCTCCATACCACGGCGCGCTACAATCATGACCCCAATTCTAAAGACAAGAACCAGAACGACGCGGGCGGCAATGGCGTCACCGTCGCCAATCTCGTGGATACCACCTGGCCGAACCTCCATACATTTTGGGATGAGGCCTATCGCCGCTACTACGACAACGGCGAGGTCAAGGCCGAACCGCGTCTGGATGAGGCAGACGCGCCCAACAGTCCGCCATTGAAGGAATGGCTAGGCCGTCTCAAGCCCGCCAAGCCGGAGGGCAGCCCCGATTTGCATTTTGATCCGACGGCCTGGGTGAAGGAGTCGCACGTGATTGCTTGCACGCAAGTGTACGGCACACTCGGGGAACCTTACGGCGCCAAGAACATCATTCTCCATGAGGACTACGTGAAGGCCGGCACCCAGACCGCGCGTCGTCAGATCGTTCTAGCCGGTTACCGGCTCGCAGCCCTGTTGAATGATTTGTACGGACAGGGTGCGCCTGGCACAGCGGCTCCGGCGAGTCCGTAATCGGTCCGCGGCTATTTCCGCCGCATCAGGATGGACCACCCCAGCGGACGGAAATCGCTGTCGTGGGTGGTGAACCGGAACTCGCGCAATTCGACGATGTCGAAGAGCGGGCCAAGTTCCGCGCGGATCTCATGCTCGTGCACAGTCGGCGGACCCGGATCGTGGTCTTCCTTCGCGTTGCCGGCGAGCGAAAGCCACCAGCTGCCGGAATGGGTCACACCGTTCAGAAATTCCTGGAACAGTTTCAGATTCACCGTTCGCAGGCAATGATACACGCCGCGGTCGAACAAAACGTCGTACGGCCCGCCAAAATCATCCTTCAACACATCGGCGGCCCGGAAATCCACTTTCACGTTTTCCCTGCGGGCTTTCTCCCGCGCCGCCTTGATCGGTTGTTCGACGAGATCGACCGCTGTCACCTGGAACCCGCGCCGCGCGAACTCGATTGCGTTCGTTCCCGTGCCGCAGCCAAATTCGAAGACGGTCTTGCCGGTCAGTTTGCCCGCATTGAGGACGCGCACCAACTCCTCGTCCGCCACACCCGAATCCCACGGTGTCTGCCCCGTGGCATACCGCTGCACAAAATCAGTTCGTTCCTCCGCCATAGAAAGCGCTCCTCTCCACACTGCGACCCACAACTTGGGCCAGCCTAGCCCGGACTTGCGCGCAGCACAAGTGTCGGTAATCGCGCAGCCGCGCTTGCCGTCAATCACAGCTCGCCGTATGCTGGGCGCGCACTTACGCGGAGGTTGATTATGAAGATCGGTGTGTTTGGCTTGGGAATCATCGGTGGCATCTGGGCGAAGAACCTGCATGACGACGGCAACGAGGTGTTCGGCTGGAACCGGACGCCGAAATTGCTGCCATATTACACACCGCAGGCCCGCGACGCTGCGCAACAGGCCGATTTTATCATCATCGTCGTCACCGACCCGCCCGCCGTGCAGAACGTGCTCGACCGGATTCTGCCGGTATTGAAACCGAAGCAGCTGGTCATGCAATCCAGCACTGTCTCCCCGCAGGCCACGCTTGATTTTGCAAAGCAAGTCACCGCGCGCGGCGCGCTCTTTCTCGAGGCGCCATTCACGGGAAGCAAACCCGCAGCCGAACAGCGCCAGACCGTTTTCTATGTGGGCGGCGAATCTGCCGTGCTGGAGCGTGCGCGTCCTGTGCTGCAGCGGTTGGGGAAGGCGATTCAGCATGTTGGTCCGATCGGCAGCGCATCGGTGCTGAAGCTAGCCATGAACGTCAACATCGCGTTGGTCGCGCAGGCGTTGTGCGAGAGCCTGACACTCGTGCGTGCCGCCGGTCTTCCCGACGATCAATTCTTCGCTGCGTTGAATCTCAATGCGTCGCGATCCGGTGTCTCCGACCTCAAAGCGCCGAAACTGCTTACGAACGATTTCTCGCCGCAATTCTCCCTCAAACACATGGCCAAAGACCTGTGCCTCGCGCTTGAGACGGGCAAGACCGTCCCCATGCCACAGACGCACGAGTTGATGAAGATTTACGAGGAAGGCCTGCGCCGCGGGTGGGCCGACGACGATTACATCGGCCTGATTCGGTTGCTCCACTAGAGGAACCAACAGACTCAATAGCGCCCGTTCCATCAGCAGCCGAAAAGCCGGATTTGTGGACCTCGATCAAGGATTACTCGTCCAGCATCTTTTGCAAAAGATGCACGTCCAGCAGCTTGCCAAATTTGCGGCCCACTTCCTTCAAGGTTCCGGCGTGAACAAAGCCAAAACTCTTGTTGAGATGAAGACTTTCCTCGCTTCCCTCCGCAACGCGGGCGATCAGCGTATGGAATCGCAGCCTACGGGCTTCCTCGATGATCGCGTGTTTGAGCTGTCGTCCGATTCCATGCCGTCGATGACCGGCTTCGACATAAAAGGATGTCTCGGCGGCGTCGGCATAGGCGCAGCGGTCAGACCACTGACTGAGAGACGCCCACCCGACGACCTTTCCGTCGAGCAGCGCCACAAGGATGGGGTGGCGCTCATCATGATCCTGAAACCATTGCAACTGTTGTGCCGCGCTCTTTGGCTCCGTGTCGAACGTCGCGGTTGTGTTCGCAATTGCCTCATTGTAGATGGCCGTGATCGCCTCCAAGTCCTCAATCTTTGCTTTTCTAATCTCGATTGGCGGATTCATGGATATTTCCCAACGATCTCTACTTGGGGTCCGGTCCTTCAACGATCTGCACCAAGCCAGAAGGACGGAGCCATTTGGCGTAGGCAGCTTCGATCTGATCGGCGGTCAGGCCCAGGTAGATGTGCGCAGCGCGGATCGGCTCGTCCAGCGGCAGGTCGCGGCTGGCACGTTCGAGCAATCCCTTGGCGATGCTCTCCGTGCTCGATTCCGACAATGGGATGGCGCGCAGGGCCAGTGCCCTGGCTTGATCCAATTCATTGGTTGTGACCGGTGACTGTTGCATCGTTTCCAGATCGCGCTGGATGATGGCGCGCACTTTGGAAACATTGGGCGGGTCGCATCCGAACGCCACCTCGTACACGGCGCGCGTCTTTTGAATGTCGAACGCCGACTCGACGTAATAGACCAGCCCGGCCTCCTTGCGCAGGTCGCGGTACAGCCGCGTCGCATAGAACGCACCGCCGAGCACGCGGTTGCCGAGTTGAAGCGCATAGTAATCGGAATTCGTCCGGGTCAATCCGAGCGTCTCCGCGAGAATCACCTTGTCCTGAACGCGGCTCTCATCAGGCACAACGGTCGCTGACGCGCTATTGGCCGGCACGGGCGGCAGGAGTGTTTCCGGTTTCGGCCCTTCGGCGCTCCATTCAGAAAACCATTTTTCAATCACCGCCCGCGCCTCGTCGGGCTGGACATTGCCGATGACGACGATGGTCGTCATGTCGGGCCGAAATACGCGTTGATGGTAGTTCTTCACATCCTGGAGCGTGAGCGAATTGACCGTTTCTGGCGTCGTTTCACGAAGCGTGGGGTCGAGCTTGGGATACACCGCTGTCCGTAAGGCGTGCTTGGCGAGATAATCCGGGCTCTGCAGTTCGCCCGCAGCGGTATCCGCCACCTGCTTCTGAACGATCTTGAATGCGTCTTCGGGCAGCGCGGGATGAAGCAGGTTGTCCGCAAGCAATTGCACGCCTTGATCGAAATAATTGGTCAATACCTGCAGGCTGAAATCGACGCCGGTCTCCTCTTTCGCGCCGATGTCATCCAATGCCTTCTGGAACGCGACGCGGTCCAGCGTCTTGGTGCCGAAGGGAAACAGACCATCGAGCACGTCGTTCACGCCGTCCTGGCCGGCGGGTTCCTCCAACTCGGCCTTGTTGCGGACGTGGCCAAACACGCTGACGGAACCATTGATCGCTTCCGGTTGAATGATCAGTTGCAGCCCGTTGGTCAGCGTGCTGACAACCGGGTTGACCGTGGAATTGGGCGCGGCGAGTTTCTCGAGTGTCTTCTGCGCCCAATCGGGCAACGCGACCGGCTTGGTTTCCGTGGACGCGAAAGATTCCTTGCCGCCAAATGAATCATGGGAGACCGGTTTGCCGGATTCCTGCGGCGTGAGGATCGCTTCGATGGCGTGATCAAAGTCGATATACTTCTTCGCGACGCGATCCACGTCGGCAACGTTCACCTTCTCGATGGCCCGCACGTCGTCCTCGGGGGACTCGCGTCCTTCGACGGCCACCGCCCCCGACCACGCCATCGCCAGGCCGGAGACGGAATTCTTCTGAAACTCCGCGTCAGCCACTTCGTGTCGTTTGGATGCATCGACCAATTCGGCGCTGAAGCCTTTCTTCACCTCCGCGGCGATGGTCTTCTTGATTTCATCAAGCAGGGCTTTGCCGTCACCGTCCTTCGGGAACTGTGCCTCGGCGTATCCCAATCCCGCTTTTGGCAAAGTGTCGTAGGAGAAATCCGCGGCGAGCGCCTTGCCCTCCGCCACCAACCCATAGAGCCGCCCGCGATGGCTGGTCAGAATATCACCAAGAACGTTGGCGGCGGCATAATCGGGGCTGTCTGTGCCGGGAAACCGGAAGGACACGAACGCCACACCGTACGATAAATCCGTGGTCATCTTCAACGTCGCTGGTTCGACCGGCCGCAGTTTGATCGCCGGCCGGTTCGGCAGTTTTCTGGACGGGATATCGCCAAAGATCTTCTTTATCTGGTCGAGCGCGGCGTCAGGCTGCACGTCGCCGACGATGATCAGGATGGCGTTGTTCGGCGCATACCACGTATCATGAAACTTGTGCAGCATCGCGGCGCTGGTTTTGTCAAACGACGGCCGCGTCCCCAGCGCATCGTGGGCGTACGGTGTGCCGTGGAACATCGCTTCGAGCAATTTGACGTAAAACACATATTCGGGATTGGAAAGATCGTCGGCCACTTCCTGCTCGATCGCACCGCGCTCGCGCCCCCACAATTCGTCGGTGCTCAGGGTGCCGCGCATCCGTTGCGCCTCGATGTGCAATGCCAAATCCAGATTGTCCGCCGGTACGTTGAAGTAGTATTGCGTCAAGGTCTGCTGGGTGTCCGCGTCGAAATCACCGCCCATGGCCGCCGAGATGCTCGCCAGTTGATCCGCCGACAGCCCCGGCGCGCCACGAAACATCATGTGCTCCGTCGCGTGCGCCATGCCGGGAAATCCTTTCGGGGCTTCATCGGAACCGACCATGTAGTTGACCACGGTGGTCACGACAGGCGCCAGTGGCGCGCGAACAATGATGACGCGCAAACCATTGTCCAGCTTGGCGCGCAGGACATCTTCCCCGCCAGCCGCGTTGCCTGAGTTGCGCAGTGAAAATGACAATATGATGACAACAATCGCTGTGAGCCGTTTCATTTGTTGGGCAAGTTGTCCTCATCTGAGCAAAAATGCAAGACGAGAGCGCGGATCGAGAGATTTGCGTTGATTTCGCGAGCCGATTCGAGCAGAGGTAATGCGCATGAGGAGGTTGGTTGTTGTTTTGACAGTCGCGCTGTGCGGGATTCTTGTCTCGATCGCATCCGCCCAAACTCCGGGACCGGTTGAGGCGATCAAGGGCTTCAGCGAGTTTCAGCAAATCGATGTGAATCGTCTGCTGGCGGGTGACATTGCCGTCGAGCGTGGATCGTTGATGAATTTCGCCAACGGCATTTACGGGCAGACATGTTTCGCAGTCCCGCTTTCAGCCGAGGAGACCGCGAAGCGATTGCAGACATGGGACCCGTCGCCGCACGGCGAGTTGAAGGTCTACGCGTTTCACTCCTTGCACCTGCCCTGCGAATTGGCGGACTTCCAATCGCTCGATTTCAGATCCAGCCAGCATTCCATCCGCTGGTTGCTGGACAAGACGGTGGCCACCACTGCGGCGAAATCCGAACTGAACCTCTCGCGAGACGAAGCACAGGCGATGGCCACGTGTACGCAACGGCGCACCGATCCGCAGAAAGTGGCGGACTGCTGGGCGAAACTGTTGTTCGACCGCGCGACCGCGTTCCAGCAAAAAGGCTTCACCAGTGTGCTCCCTTACGAAGCGGCGGGGTATAGCGCCGCGCCGATCAGCCAACTGCGCAGCATGTTGTCCGAGCAACTTCAGATTTCCCACGAGTTCTTCCCGATGCTGAAAAAAACCGGGCTGATTGGGGAGTAAACGACGCCGTCACTCACGCCGTTTTATTATTGGACGCTCTTCGATGCAGACCATAAGGCCACCATCAGCCTCGGGGGCGTCTATCTGCTGGCTGTGGGCGATCATTACCAGGTCGCGGATGTGGAATACTACGTCAACGCCAATTATTTCACGTCGATCACGCTGTACGAAGTCTGGCCGA
>CAZAQZ010000073.1:0-9990 GCA_964487175.1 uncultured Verrucomicrobiota bacterium
CTTTTCGTCCGTCAGCGCTTCACCGGCGGGATTGGATTCCTCGTCGCTGGCGACAACCTTGATCCGGTACCAGCCATCGGGAATGGATTCGGTGTTCCAGGCGTACTCGGATTTCTTCAACGGCTTGTCGAGGGAGACCGGCACCCACACGCTGTCGCCGTCCGCCTGGAAATAGAGGCGATACACCAGCGTGTCGCCGTCCTTGTCGGTGGCGTGCCAAGTGATGTGTTTGACAGGCGAAGCCGGTTTGGGGCGGAACGACCCGGTCTTGCCCTCCGCCGGCTGTTCTTCCACGGACACAGGACTGGCCTCTCCATCGCTGGCGGACGCTTCTGATTTGTCGTCCGAGGTGGATGGAGCTTTGGGCTTGGCGGGTTGAGACTTGGGTTTCTCGCCCACTTCGACTGAATCGATATCGGGCTTTTGATTCTGCATCTCGTAATAAATGCTGAGCGACTCCAATCGCGGATCCGATTTGCGGGTAAGTTGCGTGCGCACCTGGATGAATCGGGCGCGCGGGCTGGTGACCTTGGATGGTGACTTGTCGATCGAGGCCGACCAATCCGACCACGTTGTATCCGGCAATGCCGTGTTCCCGGTGCGGGTGGCAACCGAGACCGCGCCATCGCCCATCCACGACACGTTGCCCCACGTTGTCAGAAACTTGCAGTCACGCACTTCGCTGGTATAGGTGCCGTCCCCGGCCTTTTGGGGATCAACCAGATAGGCGCTGCCGACGTTGCCTGCGCCGATGAAAGCCAGGCGTCCGTCGCGCACCGCCAGCGTCAACGCCTGTTGTTCTTCCAGATCGAACAGCAACTCCCAATGCTGGTTGTCCGGCACGCGATACACCCGGCCACCGCCCGCCATCGCCACCAACACGCCGCCTTCGGCGTCGATGGCCATGCTCACGATGGATTCGTTGTCCCAACCGGTCCACTTATCGATGCGTCCATCGGCGGTGCGCAGGTATAGTGCCCCGGCAAGCAGGTTGCCCATGCGCGCCTCCGGCGGCGTCTCGCGGCCGTGGTCCGCGGTTTCAGCGGCGGCCCGTCCTCCAAATTGGCCGGTCAATCGCTGCGTCAAATCCTCAAACTCCGCCGCGCTGGGCCGTCGTGCGCCGCCCGCTGTGCGGGGTCGTCTCACCTTGAGCTTGTTGACTCCGACGTACAAGTCCCCCCCGCTGACAATCAGCGATTTCACTTCGTCCTCGGCAAACTGATGCAATACGGTGCCCTTGTTCTTGTCCGTGATGCGATAGAGCAGCCCGCGGTCACTCCCGCCCGCCAGCAATGCGCCGTCGCCATCGAGCGCGAGACTCAGAATATTGGATTCTTCGGCGGTGTACCATTCCTCGGCCTTGCCATCGGCACCGACCCGATAAATCTTCCCATCAGGTCCGGTGCCTGCGAACAGATGATCGCCCTTGTCCACCACAAGCGACCAAACGTAGGGTGCACGCAACCGGCAATATTCGCTCCCCTGCTTTTTATCGGACGAGATTTTAAAGATCTTGCCCTCACCCAGTGTCGCTGCATACACGTTCCCGCGCGAATCGACGGCCAGCGCGGTGACGGCAATGGAATCGGTCTCGAAAATCCTAGTCGGCTGTCCGTCCTTGCCGATGACGTACACGTCCGCGGGCGATCCGGTGCCGAAATAGATTGCGCCATCGCGGCCTACCGCCGAGCACCAAATTTCCTTCGCAAAATCCCCGAGTTTGGTCGCGCCGTAGCCCAGGCGCAACTCACCATCGCTGGAGACGGCAAGCCGGTTGAGTTTGCCCCGCATGAAATCCTGCGGTGAACTGACTTCCCATTTCTCGGTCTTGACCGCCCACGCGGTCGCGGCGCTCCATAACAAAGTCACAAGGATGATCGGAGTGGTTCTCATGCGCAATTATTCCTGTCGGATGGGGACACGGACGGTGGCCTGGCCGCTCAAGACCCAATCAGTCGGCACGACGATTTGTTGGACGTCGGCGGCGCCGGTGATGTCCGGTGTGCTCACGTCGTCCAGAATGCCGACCACGCTCGGGGGCAGTCGTTTCAATAGTTTGCCGTGATACTGCAACCCCTGCCCGGGTGTTTGAACCACCGCCACCAATTCAGTGGAGTGGTGGCGTTTCGCGATTACATCGAGAAAATCATTCATGCTTTCAGGCGGCGCCACATCGGGCGGCGCTTCCTCGCCAGCCACCACCGTGACCGCGACGTTCCGCATCGTGTCTGTCGCTGCAGGCACCTCAATGGGAATGGTCTTGGTGACCTCCGGTGCGCCAAACGGCTTGAGGACCACGCTCAGGGGTACCGTTTCACCACGTTCCACCTGGGCGGTGCTGAAGTACACTCGTTTGATCTCGGCGGTCTGGCGCGCCAGCGATGCGTCCACTTTGACTGTGATCCGTTTCACGCTGGCGTGCCCGAAGGGCGTGTCGAACACCGCCACCAGCGGGGCGAGCGCGCCGGGATCGAACAAGCCGCCCATTGGATTAAAGTACGTGTCGGACATCTGCAGGGTGCGATCCGCCAGCTCGGCCGACACGTTGACGCGCGCGGTCGTGTCCTGCGACGATCCCGATGCCGTCACGATCGCCTCGGCGATGGCCATTTCCACCAGCACAGGGCTGAACGCCTCGTTGTCGATCACTTCCAGCGAATAGTGTTCGCTCTGGCCGGTGTCGCGGTTAAAGACGTCGATCGTTGCGGGGATCATGTTCGCCTTCACGTTCGTGTCGGCCACGATGCAACTCTGCCAGTCGCCCACCATTGACCCGACTTCACTGACGGCCGTGGCCAGCTTGAATGAAACCTGCATGCTTGACATGATCGCGTGTACTTCGGCCAGCACGGCTGGAGCCGAGACCCGACCGCCGCGGAAGAACGGATGTCCGAACGCCAGAATCTTGTTCTTCTCCACATACGTGGCCGTGCCGACGGCCGTCATGTTGAAATCGCCTCGAACCAACTGCACGCCCAAGCCGCTCCCCGGTTCGATTTCAGCCGGCGAGCCCTTCAGTTCACGCGCGTCACCGCCGCCCGCCGCCGCGGGGATCAGCCCCAACTTTCGCAAGCGTGAACTCATCAGATTGATCGTCTGCGGACTGAATCCGCCCAAGGCCAGCGGCGTCATGATCGGATGCGGGACGGTCCCATCGGATTCATCGAAACTGGTTGCCAGCGGTCCGACACCGGGTGGCTGGGGCCATCGCCGATCCGTTTGTTCGCCGCCGGTGGAGATGGGTTGGAGACTGCGCGACGGAGCGGAGACATTCAATTGCGCGAGCATGTTGTGGATGGGTGTCACGCCTGCCATCGGCTCGTTCTCGAATCCCCACGCGTATGCCAGAGCCCCGATCAACTTGCCATCGATATACACCGGGCTGCCGCTCATGCCCGCGATGGTTTTGGTTTTCTCCAGATCGGCCCCGCTCATGCGAATCAGGATCATGTCCTGTTTCGGAAACGCATTCTTCAGGACGCCGAGGATTTCGACTTCAAACCGCTCCGGCTTTGTGCCCTTGAACACGGTCAGGCCGTAGCCTTTCATGCCTGAGTGAAGTTGCTCGGGGCCCAGTGTTTCGATGGCAACCGCCGGCACAGCGGCGAGCGCGGTGCACATCCAAAACAGACAACCAAATATTATCGCTCGCAAACGCATGCGCAAGAAGTTGATTCGGTCGGGTCGTTCATAATGCTATTCGCAAGGTCATGCAACCTGAAAATCCTAAAGTGATTCGGGTTCGCGGACGCCCTTATATTGGAGACACGACTTGGTCCCCGAAAAGTGCATTTTTGTCTGGCCGCCTTTGATTGCTTCATGAGTTGCTCCGGTTTTTGACTAAAATCACCGGCTTTTCGCTCATTTTTCGCCGCGGCATATCCCATGCTCTCATTTTCATGAAATAGGCCCAGAAAGTTCATGAATCGAACGATTGCAGCCCAATCCGGCGCTCAACTAATATCGCCGCGCATCCGTCTTTACGGGGGCGCTTTGGTAATTACGCTGGCCTATCTGTTGATCGGAAGACTGAGCAACGAAAACCAGAATTGGGTGCAGGTCCATTTGCCCCTGAGCGCGCTTTCGATCCTGTTGCTGTGCCTCTCGGCTTCGGAGATGTACCTGTTCGTCCAGCGGCTTCAGAAGAACAACGAAGAACTCAATGCCTCACGCCAGCGCGAAGTCGAATTGTCCCAACGGCTCGCTTTTCAACGCCAGACCATCCTCAGCCAGATTTCCCGGGCCCTCATCGACCAGCTTGACGTCAACCAAATGCCGCGCGAAGTGCTGGAGAGAATCGCCCAGCTCTTCGAAGCCGATGTCGTGTCCATCTGGGGATTGGTACGAAGCGGCAGCCGTCCCTTTCTGTTGAGAGGAGTGTGCGGCGTCAACGTCCACAGCAAGGAACAGATCGACGCCATCGAGTGGTCGTTCCCGCAGTTTGAAAACAACTCGGCGAAGGGAAGTCAATTCATCGTGACGGACGTGCACCGCGATTTGTCTCCCTCGCTCGCCGCCTTCTGCGAGAAGGAAAGAATCGTTTGTTGTGCCATCACCCCCATCGTGCGGCGTGACGAATTTGTCGGCATTGTCGGTGTGTTTTACAGGAATCCGCTGACGATTTCCCCTTCACTTGCCGCTGAAATGCAAACCGTCTCCAATGTGATCGCCAGCGCGATCCAAGCGGAGGAATTATACCTCGACCTGATGCAGGCGCAGAAGGTCGAATCCATCGGCACGCTTACCAGCGGCATTGCCCACGATTTCAACAACGTGCTCGCGGCAATCCTGGCCTGCGCCAGTTACGTCAAGCAACACACCGATCCCAAAAGCCCGACCTATCGGTACCTCGAATCGACCGAAGCCAGCGCGCACCGGGGGACTGCGTTGACCAAGCAACTCCTCTCGTTCGCGCGTCGTGAAGAACCGCGCCTCACTGTGATCGATCCCAACGAGTGCATTGAGCAGACCCTCAAAATGCTGGAACGGAGTTTCGACAAGACGATCCTGATCCAGCGGACGTTCAATCGCGACCTGCGACCGATTGAGGTTGATCCCTCGCAGTTCGAGCAGGTCATCCTCAACATCGCGGTGAACGCCCGCGACGCGATGCCCGAGGGGGGCATCCTCACCATCACCACCCGTAATACGCGCCTGGATGGGAAGGACCCGTATCGCCCCAAACTGCTGGTTCCCGACGGCGACTATGTGGCGCTTGGGTTCCGCGACACCGGCCAGGGAATGGATGCCGACACTCTCAAACGGATTTTCGAGCCGTTCTTCACAACAAAACGGCGCGGCAAAGGCACTGGACTTGGCTTGTCCGTCGTGCAAAACGTCGTGAAAGCTTGTGAGGGCGCGATCCGCATCGAATCAGAACCGGGCAAGGGCACGCTGTTTGAAGTGTACCTTCCTGCGACCACCAAACCATTGCCCATCAAGCCCAAGGAAAAGGCACCTACAACGCGAGGTGGCTGCGAGTGTATCCTCCTGGCTGAAGACGAAGAGGTGATCCGCGAGATGGCGCAATTGGAACTCGAATCCAAGGGCTACCGGGTGCTCACCGCGCCCGACGGAGCCAGTGCGTTGTCGCGCTACCGCGAAGACTGGAAGAAGATCGATCTGGTCGTTGCCGACATGGTGATGCCGCGCATGAGCGGCCCGGAATTATTCGCCCATATGAAGGAAGTCAACCCCAACGTACGACTGATCGTTTCCACCGGCTACAGCCATGATCAGGAAGGCCAGCGTATGCTCCGGCACGGCTGCCTCGGTTACCTCCAAAAACCCTACAACGCTGACACGCTCAACCAGACCATCCGCTCCGTCCTCGATTCGGGGCTCTGACGCCCGCTTTCGTATTGAATCTGCCCGCGACCGCGGCTAGCGTGTCTGGCGATGGCTGCTTCTCGCCCAGCGCTGACCGCACCCACTGAAGGCCGGGCACAGATTTTCATCCGCCTCGCTGTCGGCTTGATCTTCTTCACGCAAGGAATCCTCAAGTACACCGATCCTCATATGGGTGTCCTGCGGTTCACGCGAATTGGGTTTCCCTACCCTGGTTTCACTGCCCATTTCGTGGGAACGTTCGAAATCGTCAGCGGGTTGCTGGTGCTGGTGGGACTTTGGACCCGCTTGGCGAGCATTCCGCTGCTCATCGTGATCGTGACGGCGATTGCGACGACCAAGATTCCTGAGTTGTTTCGCGCTGAACAAGGTTTCTGGTTCATGGTGAGCGATGCGCGCGCCGATTTCGCGATGCTGATGGGACTGCTCTTCCTGCTGTCGGCGGGCGGCGGACGGTGGTCGATCGAGGCCTTCATCGCCAAGCCAAACCGTGGGGCTTGACGAATTGGTTACGAGGTCATGGCACCGTGCGGCGCGATCTTCGATTTCAGCGATACGTACCACCTGATGCTTTCGGCCGGCCACACCGTCCAAGGACCAGGCCAGTTTCAATCGTAGGTCGCTTTCCAACTCACCTTAGGCCCCGGCAAGTGAGCGTCACATGCCGGCGATCTTTGCGGTGCGGCGAACAACGTCGAACAAACTGTCTTCGGCGAGCACGTAACCCGTCAGTTTCTTCGGCTTGCTGTTGACGAGGACACGGTGGCCAGCCTCCGACTTGTCCATGTCCACCAAGGCTGCCTGGATCTTTTTCGCCAAGGCCTCGTCCAGTCCGATCCGAACCGTGATGGCGTCGTGCGGGATGAGGTCCGTTCTGGCCAATGTCACCAGATTCCCAGTCGGCACTCCCTTGGCTCTTGCGATTTCGAGGGCACCTTCGTAAATGGCCCCCGCATCCGCCCGGCCTTCCAGGACGGCGGCGATCACCTTGTCGTGGCCGCCGGCGAAAACGGTTTCTCCAAAATAGCTCTCAGGTGTGATGCCCTTTTCAATGAGCATCGCGCGTGGGTAGAGGCAGCCGGAAGCCGACTTGGGGTCCACGAAGGCAAATCGCTTCCCCCGCAGATCCGTCACCGTTTTCAGTCCGCTGTCCTTGCGGGCCACGATGACGCCGCGATACGTGGCGGAGCCGTCCAGGGTGGATTGGGCAATGATCCGGACCTTCCCGCCCCGGACTGCATCCACATAAGCGAAGGGGGAAAAACTTCCGATATCCACCGACCCGCTCTCCATCTGGGTGCGCAGATCGCCGTAGTCCTTGGCGATGTACAGCACGACTTTCTGGCCGATGGCGTCGGAAAGATAGGTCATCACCGGTTCGAACTCGGTCTGCATCTCGGCCTCGCTCAGAAAAGGCGTGAACCCGAACTTCAGATCACGCCCGTCGGCCGGACGAACGGCAAACACAGCAATGAGGACGGAAACACACAACACCGCGGTATGACGCAGACGCATCATCATCCACCTCCTGTTGCATGGCTTGTTGACGGGATCGGTTTCAGAGTGCCATTAATCTTATGAAACCTTCGCGGACAGGTCAATCACGTGCGTTTTGGTAGTGTCCTAATTTGAAGTTCTCTTACCGTCTCTGGATCTAAGCAAAATCCATATTCCGGTTGAACAAAGCAGTAGCCCAATGGCTACGACCGAAGCAATCCAATGCACCATTGCGGTGGGGTTTGTAAATACATAACTACCATCTGGTTGATAAACGACGTTCTGCTTTCCAACAAGGGTTTCAATGCCAACTAGACGCTCAAAACCGGGAAATACAATCTTCTCACTGAGAACAATAACCAACGCTCCAATTACAATAAAAAACCATCCGAATTGTTTTTGGGCCGTGACTTTCATTTTTTCTTTGAATCCGCCACAATCGAAGCTCTCACAGCCGTCTGTGGCGACTCGACGGGCGGGATTTCCAACACTGTGACATAGCGCGTTGCCGTCTTGGAAGCTCCACGCAGAGCACCGCTTGGCTTGCTACATCGCTTGTGCTTCGGACTCACCGCCGCCACTGGCAGGCTTGCGGGCAAGGTATTCCTCGACACGGAGCAGGTTGTCTTCCCCGGCGCGCTGGATGACCTTTAGCAATTGGTCCATCGACGAGACTTCCTCCAACTGCTCCCTGACGAACCATTGGAGAAATGTGTCGGTGGTGTAATCGTTCTCCTTCTTCGCCATCGCCACCAAGGCGTTGATCTGCTTGGTGACTTCCAGTTCCCAGGTCAGCGACAGCTTCACCGCTTCCGCCGCCGTGGAAAACTTCGACTTGGGAGCGGGCACAGCGGGAACCACCACCTGCGCGTCGGCATCCACGAGGAATTTGACGAACCGCATCGCGTGGTCGCGTTCCTCTTCCGCCTGCTTGTAGAAATGCGCGGCCAATTGCGGCAGCGCCTCCAGATCGAAATGGGTGGCGATGGCCACATACTGAAGTGAAGCGCCGAATTCGTTGCCGATTTGCTGGTTGATCGCGTCGTTGATTTTCTTGGAGATGAGCATGGTGCCCATAAGGTGGAACGATTCGGGCCGGGATTCAATTCAATTCCGCGCGATGCCACTCTTTTGGGCCAGCCAGGCAACCGTCCGTTCCATCGTCGGGGCCGCCATCAACGCGCTGATGTGACCCTGGCGCACGCGCCACATGACTGTCCCACCCCAGGCACGACGCAATTCTTCGACCGTCTCCACCGGCGCAAACAGGTCGTGCTCCGACGCGACGAGCAGGATGTTTTCAGGGGAAAGTTTGGGCCGATGCGACGCGAGGTTCAGCGGACCGAGATTCACCTCAACCCCGGCAATCCGTTGCTTGATCGACCGGCAGAAATCCAGTTCCTGAATCACGCGATCGATCCGCGAAACTGGCGTCGCCAGCACTGCTCCTCCGATTCGTTCATCGCAGCAGGTAAGCAATCCACTCAGCCACGCGCCCAGCGAGAATCCCCACAGTCCTATAAATGGCGCGCCGCCTTCCTTGAACCATGAGATCAATGCCCGCGCGTCAGCCAGCGCCTGCTGCGTCGCGCCGACAACGTGCAACAGATCGTCCGACAGAAAATTCGTCACCGCGCCGCGTCCACGCGGTTTACGGTGGCCGTGATACGGCAACTCGATCATCGCCGCGTTCAATCCTGCGCGGTTCAACCGCCATGCGAGATACGGAAACAAGGTGCGATAGGTGGATTCCGCGTTCCAACCGTGCAGCAAAATGATCGTGGGCTGACGCCGCCAATTGTCGCCCGTCCGAAACAACCGGCCCACGACGCGATTGTTCACCGGCCACGGCGTGGTGATGGGCGAACTGTAGGAAAACTCCCGCTGGCCGGTAAATTTCAGGTCGTCCGGCGAGGTAACGAAGTCACAGAAAAAATTGCGATGGTGAAGAAGGTCCTCAGCCGCCTGCGATTCGTCCCGTTCCCCGCCGCTGCGGTGGACCGTGGGCCGCGCGAGCTGGATCGAAATCCAGTCCATCGGCTTCGTCAACAAAGCATGCACGAGTGAAGTTACACTCGATTCGTGGCTTCGACAAATCGATTCAGCTTTTCCATGGCCGCGCCGCTGTCGATCAACTCGCCGGCCCGCTTCCAGCCATCCTCGAAACTGTCGGCCACATCCGCAACCACCAGCGCCGCCGCCGCGTTCAACAATACAATGTCACGCCGCGCACCGCGGTCGGTTCCGCTCAACACGTCGCGCGCGATTTGGGCATTGGTCGCGGGATCGCCCCCCGCCAATTCGTCTTCCTTCACCTCCACGCCGCGCCAGAGCGTGTGCGGTACGCGAAAATCCCGCTCGGTCTGCTCGATGCGTCCGCCCCACAATTCGGCCATCGTATTGACCCCCCGAATGGACAACTCATCCAGCCCGTCGCCGTGCACGACCATCGCGTGTTTCAATCCGAGCAGGCGCAACACTTCGGCATATTTACCGACCAACGCGCGGTCGAACACACCGAGAAGCTGATGCGTCGGGCGCGCGGGATTGACCAGCGGACCAAGAATATTGAACACCGTCCGCTGTTTTCGCTCCGCCAGTTTCTTGCGGACAGGCGCGATCACTTTGAACGCGGGATGATACAGC
>CAZAQZ010000074.1:0-9972 GCA_964487175.1 uncultured Verrucomicrobiota bacterium
TTGTTGGGGTCCATCGGATCGCCGACGTTGAACACCAGCGACGAATCGTAGCCCGCCGAGGTGTGGACGAGGTTGCGCACGTCGATTTCGTGGCTGAGCCAGAACGTTTCCACCAGCGCGCGCAGTTTGCCCATGCGCAGGCTGTTCAGCGGCGGCGCAAGAATCTGCTGCGTGCCGCCGCTCTGCGCGACCTGCAACAAATGTTCGGCGCGAACTTCCGTGCGGATCTGCTGGCCGTGGTCGGCCAGCGTGAACGTGCTGGTGGTGAATTTCAGGTCGGCCACCGGGATGTTGCCCTGCGGCGACACCTGCGTCGCGCGCACCCGCAAGTATTCGCCGGGGTCCCAGCGCCAATAGTTGATCGACATGTTGGAAATGAAATCCGCCGGCGCAAACGGCGCCACCTGGCCGCCGATCAATTCCGGCGGACGCAGCCCGGCGATGAAGGCGGTCCATTGACTGTTCAGGACGAGAGGTTCGATTTGCATTGTGTCTTAATTTTCCTTTTTGCTTTCGAATTTCGTGCTTCGGAATTCGGATTTCAGCCGCTTACGGCATCTTCCCCTGCGCTGGCCGCACGCGGCCGACCGTGCCGGACGCGCCGCCCAGCAGCGCCTGCGCGCAGTAGTAATTTCCCGTCGTGCAGGGAACCAGCGAACCGTCGCTGGCCGGCATGAGAAATTGCCAGTCCTGCACCGTCGCGCTGTATTGCGCGAAACTTTCGCGGTCGTCCACGTCCGTCAGGACGGTGACCATGTCGCCGACGTTGGTTGATGCACCGACGTCGCTGGTGCCTTCCGCGTACACGAGCACGCTCGGGACGCTGCCGTCGGTGGCGGGCACGATGCTGCCGTCCGCGCTGCCGCGCTTGGCGGCGTACCCGCGTTTGACCGCGGTCTGAACTTGTTTACTCCACATGATTCGTTCCTTTCCTTCGTTGTTTAGGTTCGTTGCGGGTTGCGCGCGTTGATCAACTCGATGGCCCGCGACATCGCCGCGTCGAGGTTCGATTCGGCCAGCTTCTTCAATTGCGGGTCCTGGGCGATCAACTCGCGCGCTTCGCGCTTCCAATCACGCTGCGACCGATTGGCGGCTCCCATGGTCTGGTCCTTGATGAATTTCCCGAGCAACACGGTCGGCGTTTTGGCAAGCAACTCGCGCGTCCAACCGGCCCGGTCTTTTGTCATCCGCCGCTCCCATTCACCGCGCTCGGCCGGGGCAAGAATCCCGCAGCCGACCGCGAACCCGATCAACTCGCGCCCAATGGCTGCGTCGTCTGTGGATGATTGCTGAGGGATCACGACGGGAACCGGTTCGTCGTCCTGTTCCGCGGCGCTGACCAATTCGACGGCGTTCGGATCCGCCGCGACAAGCTCCAGTTCGTTTGCTGACGCCGGAAGTTTTGTTTTTGCGCCGAAGAGCGGACGATTGACCAGGCCGCCGGAATTAAGAAAAAGGCCAGGGGCCTCGCCGGTTTCTTCATCGATCGGGATGCGCGGCGAAAACGCCTGGAACTCCGGCGCCGCCCCGGTGATTTTGGCGACTGCGGACAGCGTCCACTCCACGTCGGCCATCACGCCCAGTCCGTCCTTCCACCAGAATCGTTTCGGGTAACCGGACGCCTCCTTGTCCTCGTGGTTGTAATCGAAATACGGCTGGACCTGCCGCGCGTCGCGCGCGACGAGCTGCCGCGCTGCCTCCATCCGTTTCGCGGACAGGACCGACGGATTGACGCGCAGTTTGTACGCCGCGCCGTCCGGTTTGACCTGGTCAACCTGTTGGTCGCCTGCCGGCAGGACGACTATCGCGCGGGGCGGTTTGTCGGCGGCTTTTAGTTCGAACAAGCGCCCGATCAACAGGGCGGCCTTGGGATTGGCGGGGGAAGTTAGATCAGACATGGTTCAATTCCTTTTCGGGTTGCAAAGACGCGGGGGGAGTAAGGATGCGTTCGACCTTGTTGTCGCCCAATTCAGCATCGGGACCGTTCAATTCCTGCGGCTCAGGGATGTCGAATTGCGCATGCGCCCACGATTCAGGGATGCGGCAGCCGAGGCTGGCCAGAATGTTGACGACATTGGCGACGGCGGCGATGTCACGGCGGTTCGCGCCGGGAAGTTCCATGACCGGATTGTCGCTGGGCTCGGGGAAATTGAATTCCATCAACCAGCGCAACGCGGTGCCGCTGATCGTGCCCGCCAGCAACAGGCAGCTCCAATCGACCAGTTCCTCCGTCTCGTCCTGGTGAACGAGCCCGAGCGCGCGCGCCCCCTTTTCGCCCGCGTGCGTGGGCAGTGTTGCGCCGAGCAACGATTCCAGCGCCCGCTCCGAACAATATTTGACGAGCGCTTCCTGCGGGGGATTGCCTCCGCCGGCGGCGCGCTGCAGATTAACGACGGTGCCTTCATCGAACACGCCGGCCCGCGCGGCCATGCGCGAGAGATGCAACAGGATCGCGGCGCGTTGTTCCTGGGTGGCGTCCTTGTTGCAGAACGCGTGCGCCACATCGATGCCGAAGGTTTCCGCGAGCGACGCCCAATCCTTGATCGCAAACAGATAGATCAGGAAGTACCACGCCAGCGGTCGCAGCATCGCCGCCCGCGCCGGGTGGCCGCTCTTCGACAGATGATGGAAGACGACGAACTTTCGTTCCGGCACGTCGATGTGATACGCCATGTTCAGCAGGTCGGGAAATAATTGCAGCTCCGGTTTGTCCCACCAGTAACCCCAGTGCCGGTAATACACCCATGGCATCTGATGAATGACCACCGCCTCGCGGCCCTGCACCGTCCCGATCTGCCAGTCAATCTCCGCGCCGCTGATCCCCTTGCCCACCGCGTCGAGCAGGTTGAACGCCGTGCGATGCCAGTCGCGCATCCCGCTGAAAACGTAGTTGGCGAAGTCGGCTTTCTTTTTCGCCAGCGCCGCGTCCTGCGGTTTGTCGGGCGGAACGATGCGCGGGTTGCGGCGGGCGCATTTGAGTTTGTGTTTGTAGAGCGCCACGCGCAATTCGGGCCATTTCTCTTCCATCTCTTCAAACAGGACGAACTGGTCCTGAAGCGAACCCGTGATCGCCTCGTCGAGATACGCCGCGATGGTTTCCGGCGCGATGTTGGCGGTGACGCTCGTAATCCATCGTTCCGCCACCTGCGCCTTGACGATTGTACCCACTGTGGGTGGTGGCACAGGCGTCCCTGCCTGTGGCAGCTTCGCTGCGTCCACCAGATTGCTCTCACCGACCTGGAGCATTCCGCCCGCGATCGGCCCCTGCCCTCGCAACGCTCGCCACGCCTGTTTCAGTTTGCCCATGCGTTCCTTGCGATTCGCAGCGCGCTAATAGCTCCCCGTTCCCTCGATGACTGACACTTTGCTGGTGAGGCTGGCGCTGGCCGCGTCGGGAATGATGGAGATCGGACCCTTCCAGAGCGCGGGCCGCTTCGTATCCCAACTCGCGCCAACAGTGCCGGGCACATAGAACCAGTTCGCATTCGTCGGGCTGGTCGTTTCGCAAACCCAGAACGCGTTGGTGGACATCTGTTCGATGAAACAATTCACGCGTTGCGTGTTGTTGGTCGCCACCAGGACCGACGAACCGCCCGCGAGCGTGTAATTTGTTGGCGCCGCGGTGCGCACAACATCCGCGCCGAGCGGATAACCATCCGCCTTTGACGTCGTGGCCACCGCGGCCAGGGCCGTGATGCTGAGGCAGACAACTGCGAATGCGAACCGAATGGATTTGTTCATAACTGGTTTCTCCGTGGTTGGGGGTTTATGCAAATGCGGTCCTTCTCCCGCCGATGGTCATGGCCGTCGCGGGGTTCAGGGTGATGTCGATGGTTTTTTCACCCGCGGCGCGCACACACAACGCCAGCGCGGTGCACCGATCGCTGTGGCCGTCGCGCGTGCGCGGCGCCCAGTAGTTGTACTGGCCGTTGGCGACGACTTGCTGCATCGCGTGCAGGTCTTCCCGGATGGTGCGGCTGACCGGCACACGTAATTTGGTCGGGGCATCGAATTTCCGGCGCAGTTTCGGAAACAGTTCGCGCTTCAATTCGACGCTGAACGTGCAGAGTTCGATCTTTCCAAATTCATGCCGCTTCGGATCGTACGTGCCGAATTCCTTCGCCAGATAATCGCCGAGGCCGACGCCCGGGCCGGTGGAATCAAGCGCCACACGTGTCGCGCGCCTGATGCGCGAGCGCAGCAGAGCGACTTGTTCGGGTGTATCGGTGCGGGCGAGCACCAGCACTTCGCGCGTCCAGAGCGTGTCGCCGATCAATTCGGCCGACCAGCAAACGGTCGGATCATTTTGACGGCCAAAATCGATGCCGCAGAAAACGGGGTTGGAGGAGTGGACAGCCGGCAGCCAGAATTGCGCGTCGCACACCTCCGTCGCCTCGGCGTGTTCGGCCAGCGCGATGACGTCGTAGGGAAGCAACACATTGCTGGTGTCGGTGGGGACGCATTCGTATTCCTGCGCCCAGATATCCGGGTCATCGAGGCCGGCCTTGAGTTGCGCGATGTCGAGCGGCAACCCCTCGCGCACCGCGTCGTGAATGGTGACCGTGTAACGCGAGTACCCATTTTCAACGGCGCGCTCCCACAGATTGAAAAACCGGTTGTCCTTGCCGTTGAAGGTGGAGACGATTCGCACGCGCATCTCGCGGTGAATGCCGTTGATTTTCCCGCCCTCCACGAGCGCCTGGAAACGCAGGAGAAACGTCCCCGCCAGCGGATTGGTCACGCTGGGAAACATCGCGGCCCAGATTTTGTCGGGGTCTTCGTGATAGGCGAACTCGTCGAGGACGATGTTGGCCGAATACCCGCGAGCGGTGCTGGCGTTGGCGGGGATGGCGACGATGCGCGAGCCGTTGGCGAACCGGATTTCCGCCGCCTTGAGCAATGCCTCGGAAAAACCATCGCGGACTTCCGCGTAATTCTCGACGACCAGCCGAAACGCCTGCGCCCATTCCTTCGCCTTCTCGAGCCACTCGAGCGCCTGGCGTTCGCCGGCGGAAAGACAAACCCATTTCGTGCCCGGGTCGAGCAGCGAATCCTCGACCGCCTCCGCGGCGGTGCAGAAACTCTTGCCCGCCTGCCGCGAAAACACGCCGATCTTGAATCGCGCGGCGTCGTCCACCCAGCGGCGCTGGTACGGAAGCAGGAGCGACTTGGGAGAACGGCTCGTTGTCGCGCTGACGGTGACAGGTTTGTTTTTTGCGCGCCTCTTCATTTCCCAAAAATCTCCTTGAGGCGTTTGTTTTGTTGTTGGGGCGAGAGCGCGCTGTCCTTGACGATCCTGCCGGCCTGTTCCATTTTCCGCTCCAGCACCGCGACCTTGCGGTCGTTGGCGTCGGCGGCGCGGGTGCCCAGCGTCAACTTGGTGAACGAATCGGCCAGACGGGACACTCCCGCCGCGTCCCGGGAGTCGTTGCGGAGGTTCTCGAGCATTTCCAGCAGGAGGGAACGGACCACGAGACTCGGCCCGTTCTCGCCTGACATGCCGGCGAGTTCCTCGACGCGGTCAACCATGCGCACGAATTTGTCGCGCACGGCTTCGGTATTGATCCATTCGCGGTAGGGCCCCTTGAACCAGCGGACCAGTTCCTGGCTGCAGAGGTGGCGGGCGTGGTCGCGCGCTTGCCGGCCTTTGACGCCTTTGGGCATCCACTTGGCGGCGAGTTTGTGTTTGGTGAACAGCCACTCGGCCAGTGTGTCGAGATTCCAGCCGTCGCGCAGCCGGAGGTTGACCCCCGTGCGGATCTCCAGGGGGAGTGCGGCAATGTTGCCCGTGGGACAGCGCTTAGACATGGGACACCTCGCGGAAATGGAGGCGGCGGCGGGGTTCGCGAGTCGGGTTGGTGTTTGGCAGCGTGATGGTCGGCGCCAGGAGAACTCCGCTTCGCGGCGGAGATTTTTGGAGGAGCGCCTTGGCACTGGTTGGTGAGGTCGCTGCACAGGCGGGACGAACTCCCGCCGCCGTCAAGGGTTCGCGGGCCGTGGTCATACGATGTGCCTCGCTTCGCAGAACTTCATGCCCGCGCTGGTGATTTTCCAAAATGGTTCGAGGCCGGGCGAAAGGTCGTCGTCGGGCAGGCGTTCCACGCGGTTTTCGCCACGGAGAAATTCGAGTTGCGCCGTGACATCGGCAATGACGCAGTCCACTTCCGCGTGGACGATCTGCTGCAGGCTTTTCGCGGTGCGCCCGCGCGGCTGGACGCGATACAGTTCGCGCAACAGGGCGATGCGCAGGTCGCGGAGAATTTCGGCGGAGGCGCTCATGGTTTGGTATGCTCCCGGTTCCAGAGATCGAACAGCGTGGCGATCTGCTTTTCGATGTTCTTGAGTTGAGTGGACTGCTGGGAATCGTTGCGCAGCCCGGTGTCGAGTTTGTCGTTGATCGCGCCGAGTTGATGGTCGCGACGCCCCTCGGATTTTTCGATATCGACGCGGGTGACGAACTGCGGGAACGTCTTGATCTGGCATTCCTCGTGGGTGGCCTCGAGTTCGTCAATCTTCTGGCGGCTCTCCTCCAATTTCTGCCTCAAATCACCGAGCTTGGCCTCAGACACCTCGCGTTCGAGGTGGGCGATTTTTGAGCCGGCGGCCCGCAATGGCGCGACGAGGAAATAAATCACCAGCGCGCGCAGCAACTCGAGCACGGCCATGACCGCGACGACAGATTCCCAGTTGATGGTGTGGTCGTTCATTGGAAGGTGAATCCAATCCCCGCGGCAAAGATGGTGCGGCGGGCATCGAAGTTGAGGTTGGTGAAGTCCTCGGGTGGTTCGCCCGCAAACAGAAATCCATAGGCGGTCTTGAACGCGGTCGTGATGGGTTTGGCACTGTCCAGGGCGCTGGCAACGCCGGGTGGCACCGTGAACAATTGCCAGCTCGCCGACAACCCGAGGGCCTGGCGGTTCACGTCCGTGGTGAACAGCGTGGCGTACCCAAGCCCGAGCTTGGTCTGGAACCGGCCATTGCCCGCAGTCACCAAGGTTAGTTGCTCCTCCATCACCACGCCGCGATGACCACTAAGGTCCGTGGCGTAACCGGTGTGCACTTCCGTGCTGTTCTTCACGGCACTTAGCAAGCCCGTAAACGAATCGAGAGTTAGAGTGGAGGGTGTATTTGTGTTCGAGGATTGCGCGGCGGCGCGTTCCGGTGAAAGAATGATGAACACAAAGCCGAACCCCAGCGCGAGCATGACCGGCGGAATGTTCTTCTTCAACGCATCGCGAACGCCGTCCAAATTGTATTTTGTAATGGCATGTCGCCCGAAGATGATGGCCAGGCCGTAGCACATCGTCTCGGCGTGATTGACGAGCTGGTCGCTGGTCAATGTGCCGCTCAACCAAAGAAAAATGGCGTGTGCGAGGCTGATGGCCACTACGATCAGCCCGGCCCGGGTGGTCTTGCTGCCGAGCGTCTCCGCGATGGCCAGTTCGGGGTCGGGTGGAAGTTCGTCGTGTTCGGCGACCCATGATTCGGTGTTCTTCAATCCGATGGAAAGCGCCAGCCGCGTGATCAGGTTCATCGTCGTCCCTCGCGGTTTTTCGTTTGTTTCATATCGTGTTCCTATCTTCAACGCGGGGCAGACTACCGGAAGGAGGGAAAACAGCGTTAGTTTAGTTTGGTTAGTTTGGCTACTTTGGCTATAAATCGTGAAATGTAGCCAAAGTAGCCGAAATGCCCAAAGTACCCAAACTAACCAAAGTAACCAAAGTAGCCAAACTAACCGAAATAGCCAAAGTAACCAAAGTACCCAAACTAACCAAAGTAGAGACCCCCCAAAAACCGACGTTGTGGAGGAGTTGAGCGGCAGGTTTACGTCACGAGCGGGTTAGTGCTTCAGTGTACGGAGATTGTTCCACCTCTCTCGGCAAAGGCCAGCAAGCATCCGACGGCGAGACGACCAAGGAATTCGGGGGCGGCTTCGGCTCCCTTGCCAATGTGGTACTGCAAATCCTGGGCAATGACGGAGATCTTGCCGTCCTTTGTAACAATGGCTCTTTGAAAGTCGACTTCCAAGCGGGTCAGCGTCCGCAGGTCGCCTATTCGCTTTCCGTACTCGCGGCCGTCAATCGCATTCGCCACACGCTCCTTTTCCAGCGAGCCGATTCTCTGTCGGTAGGCGATCACGCGCGTCTGACTCTCCTCCAGTGCAGCAATCTGTGTATCGGACAACTCATCCTTGGTCTTAAGAGTGGCGCATCCCGCAAAAACCGAGGCGACACCGATCGCTACAACAATCGTCACGAGGTCTCGTTTGAGAATGCGCGTCATTTACCAACTCAATTCGCCTGTGCTTCCAGATGCAGGATGTAATCCTCGAAGTCGGCTTGCCAGCGGGCGGCATCGCGGGCCATGGTTTCCTGCGCGGTCTTCAAATTGTCGCCGCCGTTCCTGACGGCCTGCAGGTAGCGATTGAATTCGAGTGACACGGTCGGGTCGTGGTCCGATTTCAACAGATAATAGACGAACGCCCAGCTCATCGGGTACGCGATCTCCGCGTTGTTGTAAAACTCCTGCGGCGTCCACTGCACGAGTTGCGTGAGCGGCGGCGCCTTTCCGCCGTGGATCAGGATTTGCGCCATCAACAGCTTGCTGCGGTTCACCTGGCCGACATGAAACGACGAACCCGTATAAAAACTCGTCTCGAAATATTGCGCCATGCCTTCGTTGAGCCAGACCGGGATTTTCCGACCGAGTTCGTAATCGAGAAACTGATGCAGCCCCTCATGCGCGAGCGTGGACCACAAGCTGGGGCTCTGGTACACGACCAGTTCGAAGGAGCGGTTGCCCGCCGCATCGGTCTTCGGCTGGCAATACCCCGCTAGCCACGGGTGCGGGGTGCCCAACGCGCTCGCGGCGTAGCGGCGAAAATCCAGGAGGTTATCGAACACCACGACGCGCGCGCCGGACTTGAAGGCGTCATTATTGAAGTACGTCTCATACTGGCGCAGCATCTCGTTCATGAACATATTCACTTCGTACGCCATCTGATGCCCGCTCTGCGCGAGCACTTGATATCGTCCGTCGTTCACCGACGAGAAGGCCCCGACCGCCGGCCCCGCGTCATCCTCCGCGCGAAGCGCAACCGACGCGTTGACCGCCAGCACCACCAGGAGAACCAGTCGTTTCACAGCGGGAGATTAACGAAATGGCGTGGGAAGTTCCAGTGCAGTCCTTCCCAATTGTAGGGCGCCCGGTCCGGGCGCCGATGAATTAAACGGAGGCGCGATGATGCATCCAGCCGAACGCGATGGCCGCCACAAGACCGCCATCAAGAAGATACGTACCGCAACGCGCGATGGCTTGCGCGTAATTTCCGCCGATGTACGACAGTGGAATCCCGGCCACCACAACGATCGCGCCGACGGCAACGCACAGCAAGGACACCGCGCCGAGAACGCCAAACACATTCGCGAAAGTTTGTCTGGCGGAATCCATTTTGAGAAAAATGGAAGCACGTGGTATGCCGAAGCGCGGTCGTCATGATTTGAACACCCTTAGCATCTGGTTACCGCCACGCTGAAGCTCGTAATTGACGCGGACAATCTCGCTGTCCCACCCCGCAGGGGCAAGGGCTGCCCGCACCGCGTCAACATGTGGAGAAAATTTCCCATCGAGGGAAAGCAGCGGAAAAATGCGCGTCTCGCGCGCCACCCGGCAGAGTTCAATCACCGACTGAATATGGAATTCAGCCGTCAGCAACCCGGAGTACAGGAACAATAGATGAGAACACAGCGCCAGGCCAAACGCGCCCGCGCGAAACGGAAGTCCCGGCAATTCTCCCACGATGTATCGCTGCTCACGCAAACCCGCTTCGTAATCAGCAAGAAATCGCTGCATCACCGCCCACCGGTAGGAGCACAAGTCGTCCGGGTCGCGATGATAGCTCCACGTCCAATCGTTGGGGGTGGCCCGCACCTGTGATCGCATCGTCTCCACCGTCGCGTCGAACCGCGCCCG
>CAZAQZ010000075.1:0-2551 GCA_964487175.1 uncultured Verrucomicrobiota bacterium
TCATCGAGGGCTTCCACGACGTTGCGTCCCACGTTCAACTCCGCGGCGACCCTGTCGAGCATCTCGCGGTCATAGCCCACCCAGGGGAAAGAGGGATGGCAACGCTCGTTCAGCAATTCGACCAGTTTCGTCGCCAACGGCAACGCTTCGCAACCGAACTCGCGTGAGATGGTAATGAAGGGGTAGGTTTCCAGCGCATAGCGGCGGCCCAGGGATTTGACGGTCTGCCAGGCGTGGACATGTGCGGCAATGCGCGCTTCCATGTCTGAGCCAACCCAACCGTAAGAGATCTTCGTCATGACAACCCGCCTGAAAGGCAGCATCCAGACTGCCCGCTACTTTATACCAGCAAACTCGACCACTTTCAAGCGCGCCAAGGCACGCTGCAACGAGGCCTGGCAGCGGGCAATGTCAACATCAGCGATCCGCTGCCGCAATCGTTCCTCGGCGCGTTCCTTGGCCTTCCGCGCACGGGCGACATCGATGTCTTCCGGGCGTTCGGCGCTGCGCGTCAAGACCGTTGTCCGCTCCTTCTGTACAATCAGGAACCCGATGCCGATGGCCACATAGCTATCCTTGCCGTCCGGCGCGTGGATCCGCAACGGACCGGGCTTGAGCGCGAACACGAACGGCGCGTGGTCCGGAAGGATCTCAAACTGGCCTTCCTGGCCCGGTGCAATGACGAAGCGCACGTCCTCGTTCAGGAACGCCTGTTGCACGGTCAGGATCTCGAATGGAAAGGTCTTTTCAGACGCCATGACCAAGCCCCGTGGTTACCCGCGCATCTTCTCGGCCTTGGCGCGCGCTTCTTCAATCGCGCCGACCATGTAAAACGCCTGCTCGGGCAGATCGTCGTGTTTGCCGTCGAGGATTTCCTTGAAGCTGCGCACGGTGTCGGCAATGCGCACGTATTTGCCGGGGATGCCGGTGAATTGTTCGGCGACGAAGTTGGGCTGGGACAGGAAGCGCTGGATTTTGCGGGCGCGGGCCACCGTGAGCTTGTCCTCTTCGCTCAATTCTTCCATGCCGAGAATCGCGATGATGTCCTGCAAGTCCTTGTACCGTTGCAACACCTGCTGGACGCCGCGCGCGACCTTGTAGTGCTCTTCGCCAACGGTGTTTGGGTCGAGGATGCGTGACGTCGAACTCAGCGGATCGACAGCGGGGTAAATACCCAATTCGGCGATCTGCCGGGACAGCACGATGGAACCATCCAGGTGCGTGAACGTCGTTGCGGGCGCCGGGTCAGTGATGTCGTCGGCAGGCACATACACGGCCTGCACGGAGGTGATCGAGCCGCGCTTGGTCGAGGTGATGCGTTCCTGCAGGTCGCCCATTTCCGTGCCGAGCGTCGGTTGATAACCGACGGCGCTGGGCATGCGGCCGAGCAGCGCCGACACTTCCGAGCCCGCCTGCACGAAGCGGAAGATGTTATCGATGAAGAGCAACACGTCCTTGCCTTCGGAATCGCGGAAGTATTCCGCCTCAGTCAACGCGGTCAATGCCACGCGCAGGCGCGCGCCCGGCGGCTCGTTCATCTGGCCGAACACCAGCACCGTGTTGGCGATGACGCCCGACTCGGTCATTTCGAGGTAAAGATCGTTGCCTTCGCGGGTGCGCTCGCCGACACCGCCGAACGCGGAGTAACCGCTGTGTTCCTTGGCGATGTTGCGGATCAGCTCCTGAATCAACACGGTCTTGCCGACGCCTGCGCCGCCGAACAACCCGATCTTGCCGCCTTTGGCGAACGGGGCGAGCATGTCGATGGACTTGAGGCCCGTCTCGAATTGCTTGGTGGCGGGCACTTGTTCTTCGAAGGGGGGAGGCAACCGGTGAATGGACAGCATGTTGTCGTGGCTGATGGGACCTTTGCCGTCAATCGGTCTGCCGAGCAGGTCCATGACGCGCCCCAGGGCCGCCGCGCCAACCGGGACGGTGATCGGCGCGCCGGTGTCGATCGCTTCCATGCCGCGGACCAGACCCTGTGTCGCCGCCATTGCCACCGTGCGCACGAGGCGATCGCCGAGGTGGTTGGAGACTTCGCAGGTCAAATCGATGCCGCGTGCCTTGTCCTCAATCGTGATGGCGCTGTTGATCGGCGGCATCTCTTCGGTAAAGAATTCGACGTCAACGACAGGACCGATGACCTGCGCGACCTTGCCTTTGCGATGTCCATTTGTGCTCATGATGTTCCTCTGTATCGCCGCTTCAATCCTATTCCGAATGCTCCAGCGCTTCCGCGCCCGAAACGACTTCCAAGATCTGCGTGGTGATCGATCCCTGGCGGACCCGGTTGTATTTGCGTGTCAGGTCGTCGATCATGTCCGAAGCGCTGTCGGTCGCGGCCTTCATGGCCACCATGCGCGCGGCCTGTTCGGCGGCGAGCGATTCGACGAGCGCCCGATAAATCAGAACTTCGACGTACTGCGGAAGCAATGTGTCGAGCAACGTCTCCGTATCGGGTTCAAATTGATACGAAGCCCGCTCCTGTTTGGTTTGGGCGGACGGTTTTTCCAAAGGCAGCAACTGAATGATTGTCGGCTGCGACTTC
>CAZAQZ010000075.1:2561-6419 GCA_964487175.1 uncultured Verrucomicrobiota bacterium
GACAAACGCCGCGTATGCCAGGAAGATCTGGTCGTAACGACCGCTCGAATAGTCGGCAATGACCCGCTTGGTGATCGCGCCCAATTCCTCCAGCTTCACCTCGCGCGACGGTTGCGCGAAATGCTGATCGATGGGCCTGCCGCGCGACTTGAAATAGTCGCGGCCCTTCTTGCCAACCGTGAGCAATCCAACTTCCGCCGTTTGTTCGATGAGAAAACGGGTGACCTCGCGAATGATGGCGGCGTTGAATCCGCCGCACAGTCCGCGGTCCGACGTGATCAACACCACGCCGATCCGTTTCACCTCGCGTTTGACGAGCAACGGGTGGCGCGCTCCCACGCCGCCCGCCAGCACGTCCTGCAAAATCTCCCGCAACCGTTCCGCATAGGGCCGCGCCGATTCGGCCTTGGACTGGCCGCGCCGCAGGCGGGCCGCCGCGATCATGTTCATCGCGCGGGTGACCTGTTTGATGTTTTTCACGCCGCGTATGCGGCGCCGGATTTCACGGGAGCTGGCCATGAATCGTTACTTGGCTGCGAACATGCCCTTGAATTCTTCGGTCGCCTTCTTGAGTTGCGCGACGATGTCGTCGGTCAACTCCTTCTTCTCACGCAGCGCCTTGCCTGTCTGGGGGTACTTGGTGCGCATGAACGTATAGAACTCGCTCTCGAACCGGCGAATTGCATCCACCGGGACATCGTCGATGTAACCGTTGGCGCCGACCCAAATGATCATGGTCTGCTCTTCAACAGGGATCGGCGCGTACTGCGGTTGTTTGAGCAATTCGACCATGCGCTGGCCGCGGTCGAGTTGCGCCTTGGTCGCCTTGTCCAGGTCGCTGGAGAGCTGGGCGAACGCCGCCAGTTCGCGATACTGCGCAAGGTCCAGGCGGAGACGGCCGGCGATTTTCTTCATCGCTTTGGTCTGGGCATTGCCACCGACGCGGCTGACGGAAAGACCAACCGAGACGGCGGGTCGAACGCCCGCGTAAAACAGGTCCGACTCCAGGTAAATCTGTCCGTCGGTAATGCTGATGACGTTGGTCGGGATGTAGGCCGAGTAATCGCCTTCCTGCGTCTCGATGATCGGCAGCGCGGTCAGCGAACCGCCGCCTTTGACGTAGGTGGGGCTGTACTTCGGCGCTTCGTCGTTGAGTTTGGCGGCGCGTTCCAGCAACCGGGAGTGAAGATTGAAGATATCGCCCGGAAACGCTTCGCGGCCCGGCGGACGGCGCAGCAGCAGCGAAACTTGGCGGTAGGCCTGTGCGTGCTTGGACAAATCATCGTAGATGATCAGTGCATGCTTGCCGTTGTCGCGGAAATATTCGCCCATTGCCGCACCGGAGTACGGCGCCACGAATTGCATGGGGGCCGGGTCGCTGGCGGTAGCGCTGACGACGATGGTGTAATCCATCGCGCCGTGTTTTTCGAGCGTCTCGACGACGCTGACGACGGTGGATTGTTTTTGGCCGATGGCCACGTAGATGCAGACGACGTCGCCGCCCTTTTGGTTGATGATCGTGTCCACGCAGATCGCGGTCTTGCCCGTCTGGCGGTCGCCGATGATCAATTCGCGCTGGCCGCGGCCGATGGGAATCATTGAGTCGATGGCCTTGATGCCCGTTTGCAGGGGTTCCTTGACGGGCTGGCGTTCGATAACTCCCGGCGCGCGTGCTTCGATGGGGCGAAGGTTTTTGGTGTTGATTGGCCCCTTGCCGTCGATGGGCTGGCCGATGGCGTTGACGACGCGGCCCAGCAGTTCCTCGCCTGCCGGTACGGACAACACGCGGCCCGTGCGCTTGACCATGTCGCCTTCGGAAACCTCCGTGAAATCTCCGAGGATCATGGCGCCCACCTCTTCCCGCTCGAGGTTCAACGCCATGCCGAAGATGCCCTTGGGAAACTCCAACATTTCCTCTGCCATGCAGTTGGGCAGGCCCTTGATGCGGGCAATGCCGTCGCCGCAATCGATGACCTCGCCCACTTCCTGGACGCTGACTTCGCTCTTGTAGTCGGCGACGCTCTTGCGCAGCACCTCGGAGATTTGTTTGGGATCAATTGAAAGGATATCTGCCATGACCAACACCTCAGACTATTGCAATAGTTTCGATTTAATCTGTTCGAGCTTGTGGCGCAGGCTGCCGTCGATGATTTGCTCGCCGACCTGGATGACCGCGCCGCCCAAAATGGAAGGGTCCACTTTCTGGAGAAGTTCGACATTCTGACCCGTGACGCGTGAAAGCTCGTCGGTGAGCCGCTGTAACATATTCTGGTCCAATGGAATGGCTGTCGTGACTTCGCCGCTGACCTTTTTGCGCGCGGCGGATGCCTGTGCGCTGAATTCCTCGATGATCGACAACAAGCGGCCGGAGCGGTCGGCGTCACTGATCGTGACCAGCGCGTTCAGCACGAGCGGATGGACGCGGCCCTGGAACAGTTCGTTCAAGGCCTGACGTTTGCCTTCGGGTTTGACGTTCGGGTCCTTGAGAAATTCCATCAAGTTGGGATTTGATTTGAGCAATTCGCGAAGGCGGAACAGTTCCTCTTCAACGCGGCCGGTGATGTTCTCGGCCTGGGCCAGTTCCAGCAGGGCGCGCGCGTAAGCGGAGTTGATGGGATCGTGTGGCATGAGAATCAATCAGGCTTTGCGCATTTTGCCGAGGTCTTTGATGAGGTTCTCGATGAGCTGGCGATGGGTCGCTTCGTTGAGTTCCTTGCCAATGACGTTGGAGGCAATCTGCACGGACAGGCTGGCAACGGTGTCCTTGAGTTCCTGCAGGCCCTTTTCCTTTTCGCGCTGGATTTCCTCCTGGGCGCGCTGGACAAGCGCGGACGACTCGGCGTTGGATTTCTCGACGATTTCCTTGCGGACATTCTCGCCGAGGGCGCGGGCTTCTTCGATAATCTTGCCGGCTTCAGCGCGGGCCTGGGCGACCTGCTTCTGGTAATCTTCCATCAGCTTCTTCGCCTCAGTGCGGGTTTTCTCCGCGTCATCGAGCGACTGCTTGATCATCTGGCCGCGTCTGTCGAGGGCTTCGGCGATCGGCTTGAACGCTAGTTTGCCGAGCAGCGCGAACAGCACGCCAAACGTCAAGAGCGTCCAGATCCACAAGCCCGCGTCAAACTTTAGGATGTCTTCGCCGCCTTCGGCCGCGTGCGCGAGCGTCGGCAGGGCGCTCATCGCGAGGATCGTCAGGGACAGCTTTTTCATGGGCGCCTCGCGGTTACTTGGCGATGAGAATGAAGGCGATGACCAGTGCATAGAGCACCTGCGCCTCGACCAGCGCAAAGCCGATGAACATCAACCTCTGCACCAGGGGCAATGCCTCGGGCTGACGGGCCGATGACTCGATCGCGCGGCCAAAGATGTTGCCGATGCCGATGGCGCCACCCAGCGCCGCGAAGCCGATGGCCACGCCGCTGCCCAACCATGCTAATGCTTTTGGATCCATTGTGTGTGTCTCCTCTGTGACTTCATGTTCTAATGATGCTCTTCCAACGACTCACTCAAGTACAACGCCGACAACAACGCAAAAATAAACGCCTGGATGAAGGCGATGAAAAATTCCAGCCCCAGCAGCACAACCGACACCGCAAACGGCACCACCGCCGCCGGCTTGACGAGCACGTTTTGATGATGCAACAGCCAAAGACCGCCGACCATCTGCGCCGTGGCAAACGTGAACATCACCATGTGTCCGGCCAGCATGTTGGCGAACAAACGGACGGCCAGCGAAAACGGTTCAGCCAGCAGGATCAGAAACATGATCGGAATGGCCGGGATTTGCACCCAGAGGGGAGCCGGCAGCAGGAACTTCTTCTTGAAGTAGCCGATGGGACCCAGCTTGTAAACGCCGAC
>CAZAQZ010000075.1:6429-9957 GCA_964487175.1 uncultured Verrucomicrobiota bacterium
GCCGACCACCTGGGCGATGACAAACACGGTGATCGCCAGCGCTCCCGTTACGTTCCAGTTGCCCGTGGGCGAAATGAAAAAGGGGATCGGCAATTTGCCAAGGACATTACAAAAGAGCACGAAAAAGAAAATACCCGCGACCAGGCCGAACCATTGCGGGGCGTTTTCTCCCAGAAATTCCTCCACGATCCCTCCCCGCACGAAATCAATCATTGCATCGACCAGATTGGCAAAGCGACCGTTCACCTCGCTGGATGCGGCGATCAAACGGGCGCCGACGAACATGACCACGAAGGTCAATCCCGCTGCGACCCAGAGCATCACCACCAAATCCGTTACTTTGAATACCTCAGCCATGGCATCTCACTTTTTTTGCGACATCAAAACTCTCAGCCTCCAAAAGAATGGCACTCCATAAGCGACCGCGAGCGTTCCTCCAAACCACCACTTGTCGGCGGTGGTATATTGCAGCACCGCGATCAAAGCCGCCACGAACATCAGCACGCGCACCATCGAGGCCAGCATCTGCCGGCCCATTTGGGGTGGCTGTCCCTGTTGCTGGCCCAACCAATTCCGCTTCAGCGAGCGCACCTGCAGCGCTGCGTACGCGCCGCCGATGATCATTCCAAATCCCAACCCCAGCCACGCGGATTGATCCATCTCAACCTCGGTTTGCGCCGTTGCCGTTTTGATTCAACGACCGCCACACCAAGGCGATCCCCCCCAGCGCCCCCAGAAAGAAAAACACAATCAAAAACACCGGCGTCCGGCCCGTCGCTTTATCCAGCCAGTAACCGATTCCCGTGCTGACCACCGTCAGCACGACCATCTGAATGCCCAGGGCCATGTAGCGCCCCATGCCTGAAAAATCGGGCCCTGTTTTCACGGGAATTTTGCGACACGACTACGGACGCAACCCACGAACCTCGAAGGCGGCGCAAAAGCATGTGAAAAATATCACAAAGCTCAATCGTGGCAAGCATAATTTTTGCGAAGTCTTTTAAACCGGCGCAGGTTGAATTTCGAGCAGAATCGCACCTTTTCCCTCGGAAGTTTGATCATTTCATCCTATGGTTTTGGTCCGGATTTGAAAGGGGTCTTTTGGATGCGCCGCGCGGTCATCGATATCGGGACAAACACGGTCAAACTGCTCGTTGCCGAGGTGGAGAACGGGCAGGTCACTCCTGTTGTTTCCAAAGACCAAATGACCCGGCTCGGCGAAGGCGTCAACCTGACAAAGCACCTGTCCCGGGTGGCGATGACGCGCACCATCGAGGCGATCAGCCACTTTGCGGCAGACACCAAGGATCTCGGCGTGGTTGACATCATCGCACTGACCACCAGCGCCACGCGCGACGCCGACAACAGCCGGGAATTCCTCGACGCTGTGCGCTCCACCTGTGGGCTCGATGTGCAGGTCATCTCCGGCGAACGCGAAGCCGAATTGATTTTTCGGGGTGTCTGCAGTGATCCGATGTGGTCGAAGCAGCGCATTTTGGTCATGGATGTGGGGGGTGGCAGTGTCGAGTTCATTTTGGGAACAGCCGGGAAGATCGAACGCTGTCGAAGCCTCCCGCTCGGCGCGGTGCGGTTGACCGAGCAGTTTCACGATGCGGACTTTGCAGGAATGGCCGAGTTTGTCCGAGGCGAACTCCATCAGGCGCTTGCCGGGTTTCGCGCCAACGGCTGGAGAATGGTCGGCACGGGCGGAACGGGGGTCACGCTCGCGAAGATGGGTCACGGCAAGGCCGATCACATCACCATTTCGCAGCAGGAAATGCGCGTGGTGGTCACGTCGTTGAACGCGATGTCGCTGGAAGAACGAAAGCAGGTGCCGGGATTGCCGCCGGACCGCGCGGACATCATTGTGGCGGGCGCGGCGGTGTATTTGTTCGCGATGGAATCGTTGCGGGCGGCGGAGTTGACGACGAGCGTGCGCAACTTGCGTTATGGGGCCTTGCTGGAGTAGCGTGGTCTATCATGCGGCCCGGTTGAACGTCATGGACGGAAAGAACATAGAGGCCCCTTCGTCCGGAGTGACCAATCTCTGGAAGATGTACCTCGACGCGGCGGGCGGGCGAATCCTCGGTGCGGCGCAAGTGTTGCGGGAACTGATGGCATTCGCCGTCATCACGCTGGCGGTGGTGCTGACGAAGTTTAACAGTCACCGGCGTGTGATTTATCCGTTGATCAGGGGACAAATCTGGGACGCCGGAGTGCGATTACTTCCAATGGTGGGCTTTGTTGGTCTTGCGCTCGGGCTTCTGATTATCGGCCAGACCGTCGCGCTGCTGACGAAGGTCGGCGCACACGATTACATCGGACCGGTTATGGTGACAGTCGTCGTGCGCGAGCTTGGCCCACTATTGACGGCAATACTTGTGCTGGCGCGGTCAGGCGCGTCGAATGTGGTGGAACTCGGCACATCGCGCGCGTTGGGCGAAGTGGAGGCGCTGGAATCGCTGGGGATCGATCCGATCCATTATCTGGTGGTGCCGCGCGTGCTGGCGCTGGCGATTGCAGTGTTTTGTCTGACGACTTATTTGATCCTCATCGCGATCGGCAGCGGGTACCTGTTTGCGTTTCTCCAGGATGTGCCACTGACGCCGGCGGCCTACTTCGGCCAGCTCGCCGACGCATTACGCTGGCAGGATTTTGTATTGCTGATGCTGAAAACCACGCTGTTTGGAATCGTGATTGCCGTGGTGAATTGTTATCACGGCCTGGCGCGGCCGCTGAAGATCGAAGAAGTCTCGCAGGTCACGACGCACGCAGTCGTCGAAAGCGTGGTTGGCTGCGTGTTGATCGACGCGCTCTTCCTGGTTGGATACTTTTTTGTATGAGCGTGGAACCCGTCATTGAATTGAACGGCGTGGATGTGTTGCACGAGCGCGGCACGGAGCCATTGCTGCGCGGTGTGGACTGGAGCATTGGGGAAGGTGAATTCTGGGTGGTTGCCGGTGGACCTGCGAGCGGCAAGACCTCGTTGCTGGCGACGGCGGCGGGAATGAACCGACCAGGCAGCGGGACGCTCCGGATTTTTGGCCGGGCGCTGGCAGACGCGACGGAAGAGGAACAGGTGGAATGGCGCCGGCGCATCGGGTTTGTGTTCGAGAACGGCGGCCGCTTGTTGCATCACCTGACCATCGCGGACAACCTGGCGTTGCCGCTGCAATATCATTTGAAGCTGAACCAACAAGAGCTATGGAAGCGTGTGGATCAGATGTTGAATCGGGCGGAATTGGCTGCGGTCGCGCACTCGACTCCGAGCGAGTTGAGCCTGCAGGCGCAACAACGCGCCAGTTTGATGCGGGCGCTGGCGGTGCCCACGGACATTTTGATGCTGGACAGTCCCCTGCGAATTTTGTCTCCCCGCGAGACGCGCTGGTGGCTGGAGTTTATACGGGAACAGCGAACCCAGCGCGGGACGGGTCGCAAACCGCTGACGGTTGTGGTGGCCAGCGATGATTTTCGATACTGGCTGGAGGAAGCGACACGCTTCGGCGTCATTGAGAATGGCCGGCTGCG
>CAZAQZ010000076.1:0-9817 GCA_964487175.1 uncultured Verrucomicrobiota bacterium
CCTGGGCACGCAATCACTGAATCATGAGCACGACCATTACCACTTATCTGACCGCCGATGATGTGAACGCGGCGATTGCGCAATCGGAGCTGATCCAGCTTCTCGATGACCCGGTGTATCCCATGGGCACGTTGAATACGACGCTGCGCGATCAATTGCTGACGCGCGTGCAGGGAATGATGGATTCGAAAATCGGCGTGAAGAACGCGTTGCCGCTGGTTGTCGATGACACAGACGCGGCAAGCGTGACGGAGACATTGCGCGGGTGCGGGCTGGCATTGTTCCGCTGGATGGCGATGCGCGACAAGCCGCACATGGAAGAGGCGTTCAAGGGCGTCAAGGACGCTTACGACGATGCGTTGCGCTGGCTCGACGACGTGGCGGCGGGGAAGGCATTCCTCGGAACCAGCAGAATATTGCCCGGCGCCGAAGCGCGCAACGCCGCCGTGCTCAGCAGCGGCCACAAAGGCCGGTTCAGCCGCGAACGATTGAAGGAATGGTGATCAGCGTGAGCGAGTACGTCATCGACATCGAGACGGCGATGATCGCGCAGGTCAACTCCGCGAAGCAGCCCGGCGACAACACGAAGAATTTCTTCAACGCTGTCGATGCGTTTCCCGGGCAGAAGGGGGAGGAGTTTCTCGAACTGACGCGGCGGACGGCACCGAGTTGTTACTTCCGGCTGGACCGCTCGCTGAACCGCGTGAAGCAGCTCGATGTGCCGGTGATGAGTGGCAAGCCGTTCGCGCAAGGGGCGACAGAAGGACGCGAGTTGCTGGTGTGGTCGGTTTTTATTTGCGCGAAATCGCTGCGCAGCATCAAGGAGCAAACCATCGGCGGCCCCGGCGTGATTGGGGCCTACGACATCATGACGTTATTGATCGGCCCGCCGAATTCGCCGCCGTCCACGCCGGGACAGTTGCGCGGCTGGCAACCGATCGAATCGGCGGAACCATTTATTTACGTCGGGCGGGAATTACTCGGCCAAACGACGGCTGCATGTGCGTACGAGATGCAGTTCATGACCCGGGTGCAATTATGAAATCGAAGGAGACCGAACCATGACCAATCTGGCAATCCGAAATCTCGCGCAGCTCGGCAACGTTTGGCAGGGCGGCGCGGCCATGCTGTACGACAAGGACCTGCAGGGATTGTACTCGCACGTCGGCAACATCTCGAAGGCGGACTTCGAGGCCAAGCCCGAATCGACCGACTTCGACACGGCGATGGCCACCGGTGTGCTCGTCACCGAAGGCAAGCCGATCAAGAAGTTGAACATCCCGTTCAACCCAACCATCAACGCCCCTTCATTGCGCACGCTGGATGCGGTGATGTTTGGCAGCGGCGTGAATACCTGGTCGCAGGCCAGCGCGACAGGCACAACGCAACCATTCACGATCAACGCATTCGGCGTTTGGTACAAACTCAATGGCGTGAACCTGAGTAGTTTCTCGCTGACGTCCGGTTCGAGCCCGAGCATCACGACGTACGTCGCGGGCACCGACTACATCGTTGATACGGAATTGGGTGCGTTCATGCCGGTTGTCGGGGCCGGTATTGCGGCCGACACGGTGGTCACGGCGACATTCGATCTGGCGGCGGTCACCAGCTACCCGGAACTGTCTCCGCAGACGTCGGTGCGGTTTTCGTATGGCCGCGTAATCATTTATATGGTGGTTGCGGCGAATGAAGCGCGCACGACGCCCGAAGTCTGGTTGCGGTACATCCCCAAGGCGCGCGTCGAGCCCAGCGGCAAGTTCGATTTCACCGCTGACAAGCCCGGCGAAGTGCAACTCGTTGTCACACCCGTTCCCAGCGGCGAGATCGCCAACCAACCGTTCGGTTACCTGCACCAAATCGGCGGCACGGCCCGGGCGTCGTAGGCAACTTCATGAGCGAACAGCCCAATCCACGGGAAACCGCCGCTCCTGCCGAGCCGCGCCGAATCCTCCGCGAACCTCTCGGCGTTGAGTACGAGGACGGACGACGCGAGACGATCATCGTCAAACGGTTGTCCAACACCGATCTGATGACCTGGGTGGACAGCGGATTCAATAAACCGTTCCTGGTATTTCGTTCCATGGAAAGGGCCGACAAGTCGCAGCGGGCCGACCAGGCATGGTTCGATTCGCTGACGCAGGACAGTGCGATTGATGCGGTCGAGAAGGCGATGGCGTTGAATCATTCGCCGACGCTCCAAAAAAAAGTCCTCGGGGCGGCGCTGGCAAACCTGCAGTCGTGGTTGTCGGCGATGCCCGCGAATTCCTCCGCGCCCGGGGCCACCGAATCGAAGAGCTGACGGACTATGAGATCGAGGAGGCATTTGAAGCGGCGTTCAGGAACTGGGAGCATGGACTGGTCGAGTCGGCGTTTTACACCGGGTTGCCGTGGGTAGAGAAGCCAAAGGAATGGAAACGATATTGCGATGACATTCATGACGCCATTGAAGGCAGGGCGAAGCGGGACGCCGCTGCGGAGGAATTACTCGCCGGCTTTCTCGGCCAGGGCGTACCCGTGGCGAATTGACCGGCGCGAAGGATCTCACTAAATGGCCAACACCATCGCTGATTTGCATCTCCAATTTATGACCGCGGACGACGAGAAGGCCCGCACGTATGCGGCCATGCTCGATCAGATCAGTCAAACCGCCGCCAGTTGCGCGGCCAATTTGACTTCCTCGGCCACGGCGCAGGATGCTTATACGAAGGCGGTCATTCAAACCGGTCTGGCAGCGGATGGCGCGACGAAATCCACCAACGCGCTCCTCGGTGCCACCACTGCCGTGAAGAACGCGGTCGCCGCTCACGTGACCGACAGCGGGTCGCGGGTGCAATCCCTCACCCAGGACTGGGGTGATTTGGGCAATCAGATCGACAAAGTCTCGGCGCGTTCCTTGGTGAATTTCTCAAATACGGGCGCGAAGATGTTCGTGGATTTCATCACGCGTTCGGGAAATGCGAAGGAGGCGATGCGGGGGTTTGTGTTGTCGATCATCGAGGGCATCGCGCAGATCGTGATTCGGCAGATTTTGGCGAACACGGTGCTGGCGGCGATGCACGCGGCGTTCGCGGGCGAGACGACGGCCACGAGCGCGGCGGCGGCGAGCGAGTCGGCGGCATTCTGGACGCCGGCGGCGGTGAATGCGTCGATCGCCACGCTGGGCGGCGCGGACATCATGGGGTTGACCGGGTACATCACGGCGTTGTCGGCCGGCGAAGCCATTGGCATGGCATCGAGCATGGCGGGGAAGTTCGCCGAGGGCGGCGTGGTCCCCGGCTGGGGCAGCGGGGATACATTTCCGTCGATGTTGACGCCTGGCGAACTGGTGATCGACAGGACGTTGACGGGCCGGATTCGCGACGCGATGGAAAACCGGACGTTCCCGATGCCATCGACGCCGGCGCCGGCGGGTGCGCTGGCCGAGGGCGGTCCGGCGCAGATGATCCAGCAGGCGGTGTCGGGTCAGCGGAACATGACGGTGCAGACGCAGATGCCGGACGTGCACGTGGTGGTCGGCGATAAGGAAAAGGAAAAGTTGTTTGCCAGCGCCGAGCACATCGATTCGTTCAAGACGCTGGTTGAGGTGCATGCGGACCATATCCAGCAGAGTTTGGATAGGAAGCGGGGGTACAGATCGTGAACGCGCGCGTCTTGTGTAGCCGCGCCTCTGTGAGGCGCGTTCGGTTCGGCGGCACGGCTCACAGAGCCGTGGCTACACCGGCAACGCGCGTTTCCGGCACTGCTCACAGAGCCGTGGCTACACCGACCGTGTCTACAGTTCGGAGGGAATGGTGAGCCTGCCGATCTTCTCATTTCAGCCGAATTGGGTGACGGCGCCGGAATTGACGCTGCGGGCGCTGACGGATTTGGACATCGCGCCATCAGGACGTGAGGAACGGACGGCGCGGCTGTTTATCCCGGCGCTGAAGCAGAAAGTGAAGGTCGACACGCAATTCGACCAGGCTAATTCGAAGGCGGTCGTGCGGTTCATGCTGAACAACATCGGCCAGCAGCTCATCGTGCCGTTATGGAGCGAGGCCGTGCCGGTGACGGCGGCGTTGTCGAGTGGCGCGACGGCGATTCCGTGTGCGAGCACATCGGGTAGGCTGTTCTCGGATCAGCGGTCGTGTTTGCTGTGGAATGGATCTGCTGCGGGGGCGCCGGTGTGCGAGCTGGTGGTGCCGATCTCGGGCGGTGTGACAACCAACCAGGTGACGGCGACAACGGGCATCGTGAGTGCGTATGCGCTGGGCAGTTACATCGTGCCGGTGATGATCACGGAGCCGATGACGGAAAAGCAGACGAAGAATTGGATCAGCGGGTTCCAGTTGGATAGCGACGCGACGTTTGTGGAGGCGGTTGACCAGGCGAAGCCGTTTCCATTCAATGTGACGCTGCCGAGCGTGCGCGGGCTGCCGATCTTTCCGTTCCGGTTTAATCGCACTGAAAGTTTCGAGTTCACCAGTTCGGCGCAGAACGTGGTCGAGACCGACGACGTGGGGCAGACGGCGGCCGTGGTGACCGAGACGCGGCCGCGTGAATCGATCAAGGGCACGACATTGCTCTGCAGCCGCAACGATGTGGCCACGTTGATGGCGTGGTTCGCGCAGACGCTGGGACGCGGAACGGCTGTCTGGGTGCCGAGCGATCAGCCGGATCTGTTTTTCGTGTCGCAAAATGTGGGGTTGACGACATTGACGGCTGTGACGGTGGGTTACGCTGCGAACGATTTTGCCAACACGGCGCGCCGGATGATCCTCGTGCGGGACCAGTCGAACGCCTGGCATGCCCGGCTTGTGACCGCGGCGGTCAGCAACGGCGACGGGACAGAGACGCTCACGCTGGAATCGGCGTTGCCGGCGTTGACGAATTTCGCATTGATCTCGCAGCTCTACCTGATGCGATCGGAATTGGACGAATTGAAGCTGACGTTCGATGCCCAGCTCGTGGCCAGTTGCGATTTGCAATTCACCGAGTTGCCCACCGAGATCGATGCGCTGCTGTATTCCGATTCCCCTGCGGACACCACGCCGATCGTGGCGCCGGCGGATGGATCGGTCACGAATGGAGTGCTGACAACATGAAACCATTGCCGATTTTAGATTTTGGATTTTGGATTAGGCGGACGGAGACACTCGACAGCGCGCTTTGCCTGCTTGGAACGTTACGCGCGAGGAGATTAACAGTCGCTGCGTCCGCGGGCCGTAGCCCGTCCGTCTTACAATCCAAAATCGGAAATCGGAAATCAAAAATCTTATGATTTTCACCTACGCGGGCAACGAGAGCGAGGGGTTGGTTGTGCTGGAATATGTCACCAGCGTGGCGCGGACGGGCGGGACGCTGAAGATTGAGACGTTGAATGGCGAACCGGTCGTGCTCAACGGCACGCCGGCAGCGGCGAAGGGATTGTACGTGCAGATCCACGCGGCGCTGGAGGCAATGAGCGGGCAGGAAGAGGCTTCCGGGGAAACGGCCACGACGGAGATCCCTCGACAAGCTCGGGATGACAACGGTGGGAGCCGGGATGACAGACCGGGCCGCGGCGTTGATCTGATGGGGGGCGATCCGAATTTATGACCTGGCCGCTCGATACCACTTTGGTTTCGCTGGCGCAGGAACAGCAGGTGCGCGTGCAGTACGCGTTTCAGTTCACGTCGCTGCAGATCGACGGCGCGGAATGGAATTACACGTCGCCCTCGGCGCTTTCGATTTTCGGGGATGATTACACGCCGGCGGTGATCAAGTTGTCGGACAACAAGGAAGGCGGCGACGGGACCGCGACGACGTCAAAGTTCAAGATCGAGTGCGAACCGCTGGAACCGTTCATCTCGTTGATCGGTCGCGGGCTGCCGTTCGTGTGGTCCGTCGCGGTGTTCGAGGTTTATTTCGATGATGAGGGCAACCCTAATCCGTGGCTGGTGGCGGAAGGGCAATTGACGGAATGCTCGATCGAGCCGGGGAAAATGACGCTGACGTTCCTGCTGCTGTCGGCTTGGCTGGACAAGAAGTTTCCGCAACCGCTGTTCCAGACGCAGGACGGCCGTATGCCGTGGGACAACCTGGCGTTCGGCGTGGACCTTGACGAATACGTGGGCACGGGCACGGTCAACGAGGTTGACCAGACGATTCTCTATTCCGCGGCAGCGAGCGCGCAGCCGAAGGATTATTACCGGATGGGTTTCATTGCCTACCAGCGGACCATCGGCGGGCAGGTCGTCACACTGCGGTACCCGATCATCACCAACGTGCCGTCCACGGACAGCTCGCATCCGGAATACGGATTCTTCCTGCTGGCTGCGCCGCCGTATCTATTGACCGACAACGGCGACACGTTTTCGTTGTATCCCGGCTACAGCGGCAGCCGCGACCAGTCGATCGGGCAGAACATCGATGATCCGGGTCAGCCGCTGGGTGTGTTGCCGACGTGCAATTTCTTCACGCGCGTGCTGCAGACGGTGGGCCAGATCACCGGCGCCAGTTCAACCAGCGCTGTGACGCTCAACCAGGCGTATCCGCTTTACGCGTCGGCCTTCACATCGTTCACGGCGCCGAGCTATTGCACGATCGATCAGACCGTCACGCCGAACACTGTCACGTTCACATCCACGCCGGCATCGCTGAATGATGTGGTGGAAATGGATTGGCCGGGCACCGGCGCGTCTCCCAATCTGGGCTATCGCGGGTTCACCGAAATGGCGGCATGGAACCCGGTCACCACGTCGCAGATCCAGGCGAAAGCGCCCCCCGGCCCGATCAACGTCCCGGCGATCGATCACTTCGAGAATGGACAACATTACCCGGTCAGCGGCGCGACGGCCGGGCAGACCGTTTGGGTGATCGGCTCGGGGTTTCATGGGTTCAATACCGGCTCGGCGATCACAGTGGGTGGCGTAGCGGCCGTGGTGACGCCGGGATCGTGGACGGACACACAGATCGAGATCACGGTTCCCTCGGGTCTGCCGCTGGGCATTGCCGCGGTGGCCATCACCTCATCGAACAATTCGGGCAACCTGCAGAATCAGACCACCGATCCGAAGCTCAACATGGTCGCTGCCGGCGTGATCACGGATTACCTCGACGGCAATCTCGACTTCATCACGAGTTCGTCCATCGCGCAACAGATACGGGTCGTCGGCAACGGATTCGGCATCGCCAGCGGCACGCGGTGGGTGGTGGTCAACGGCGTCCACGCGGTGATCAATAATTGGTCGGCTGACGGCACGACGATCCAAGTGACAGTGCCCAACAATACGCCGTACAACACGCCCGCGCCGATCACGGTGCACAACTCGCTGATCACGGCCGACATCGTGGGGCCGAACTTCACCGTCACGGGCACCAACGCAAACGATCTGATCGATCATTTCGAGAATGAGGACGACAAGCCGATCACCAGCGGCACGGGCGAACAGGAGATCCGGATCGTCGGCGCAGGGTTCGGCGCGGAACAGGGCTACGTCTACATGGCCGGCATACGGCTGGAGACAACCAACCAGGGTCAATACCTGAGCTGGACCGACACGCTGATTGTCATCGAGGTGATCCAGCCAACCACGGTTCCGCTCACTGGCCCGGTCTCGCTCACGCTCAACAACGGCATCACCACAACCGGGCCGAACTTTTACATCGGCGCGGCGATTGGTCAGCCGTGGATCGATCATTTCCAGGACAACAGTCCCGGCGGCGGCAACGTGATCACCGAGGCGAATGTCGGCGACATCATTTACATTATGGGTGTCGGGTTCGGTGACAGCCGCGGCACGAACGGTTATGTCAGCTTCGGCGGCACGCAGGTGACGCACACGCCGACCAACAATTATTTGTCGTGGTCGGACCGCATCATCAAGATCCGGCTCGAATCCGATCTGGCGGGGCCGCCCGCCGCGGTGATCGTCAACACCGACGCCAACGTCCAGGCCAGCACAGATGATTACGCCGGCAACTTCACGGTGATCTCGTGAAAACAAAAGAATTCAACAACGCACAGGCAGGGACGCCTGTGCCACCGGAAAAAAGAATTAAAGCTGAATCCATTGGTGGCACAGGCGTCCCTGCCTGTGTCAATCGTCCGGTCTTTTCCGATCCGTCGCGCGCCTCGGCTCTTCTCCGCGAACTCGATTCCTGGCTCGGCACGCCCTGGGCTCACATGGCGAACAGGCCGGGGAAACAACTCGCGATCAAGGGCAACGGCGGCGATTGCGTGACGATCATCCTGACGGCGCTCTACAACGTCGGCGCGCTGGAGCCGTTGGATCTTCCGGCGCACGTAGCCGCGCCAGGCATCTCGGCAGAGAACGAAGTCGCGCACAGCATCACGAAGTTCGTGAAGCCGTTCATTGATGCGGGACGGTTGATCCAGATTAGGGGCGCACAGGCAGGGACGCCTGTGCCACCAGAAAACAGCCCGAAAAGAAATTCCGCCAGTGGCACAGGCGTCACTGCCGGTGAATTGATGGTCGGTGACCTGCTTACGTTCAAACTCGGTGGCGCGCGGGATCATCATCTGGGGATCTGCATCAGCCCGGTGTCTAGGTTTTATCATTGCCCCGGACCGGGTCACCGCTTCATGGTCTCGCATTTAAGCCAGTTTGGAACAAGGTTTCAATCGGCCTACCGGCTGATGGAAAGGACCACATGAAACGCACGCTCACACTCATCGCCTTTCTCTTCGTCCTGGTGGCACAGGCGTCCCTGCCTGTGGCTGTTCACGCCCACAACATCCTCGGCGTCCCTGCCTATCTGCCAACCGATTGCGGGCCGAATTCAGCGGTGATGGAACAGGCGGAGAACCCGGCATTCGTGCGCATAGGCGTACCGGAAGGAGCCATCATCCTCTCCAACGACTTCAGCCGGATTGACGCGACGCTGTTCTACAATCCGGGCAAGAAGGTCATCGTGTCGATCTACCTGGTGGACGGGAGCCTATTCACGACCACCGGCAGGGACGCCGGTGCCACCGGAAGCTGGACGAACTGGACGGCGCTCAACGTTCAGGCATGCGCGGCCGTGGCGCAACAGTATGCGTGCAATCCCTGGGTCTACGCCATCGAGCCGATGAACGAGCCGTGGTATGACTCGCTTTGGATTCCGCCGACCATCAGAAGCGCCGGGGCGAAGCCCGCGGATTTCACATTGCTTGCCAACTGGATCACCGCTCAATTCAGTGCGGTCTATCCCGCCGTGAAACAGGTTAATCCCGCGATCCAAGTCATCGGCCCAGACTGGGCCGCACCGGCCTACAACGAGGCGATTGCGCTCTCGACGAACGGGTTTGCCTGCGTGACTGATGGATACGACTGGCATGACTACAACGCAAACGCATGGCCGCATCTGGCGCAGTGGGTTCCATCCTTGCCGACGTTCCTGGGACTGTTGAGGCGCTGCTTTCCGGCAATGCCGTTCTACGTAACGGAGGTGGGGCTGAATACGAACTCCACACCAGCCGACACGCAGGGGTACGTGAACCTGCACCGGGCCTACGGCACGGTGGCTCTGGTTTTGGAATCGCCCTACAACGGCACCGGCGGCAGCAACGACACGACAGCAACGTGGGCTTCGGGCGCGATGTTGCCCCACGCGGCCGCATTCATCAAAGCAGCGGGGGCGACTCAATGAGTTTCCTCGCATCACCGCCGCGCGACCTGGTGGGCAGCCATCCGGAGATCCGGATTCCCGGTTCGCAACAGGGCGACCCGGTTCCCTACTTGTTCGGCACCTACGACATGGAAGGAACCTGTATCTATCCGCGCGACGCGGCGCACATGATCAGCCGGTCCAGCAGCAGCGGCCAAGGAGGCAAAGCGGGGTTCGGCGGAGG
>CAZAQZ010000077.1:0-9762 GCA_964487175.1 uncultured Verrucomicrobiota bacterium
CCACCCAACGTTTCTCCACCCGCGCTGACAACTATGTCAAGTATCGACCGGGGTATCCGTCCGGCGTGATCTAGACGCTGGTGAAGGAGTGCGGCCTGACGGAGAAGTCGGTTGTTGCGGACATCGGGTCGGGGACGGGGATCCTTTCGGAGCTGTTTCTGAAGCATGGAAACCGTGTCTTCGGAGTCGAGCCGAACCGGGAAATGCGCGAGGCGGGTAAACGATTTCTAAAGACGTATCCGCACTTCACGAGCGTCGAGGGAACGGCGGAGGCAACTACGCTGCCGAATCAATCCGTCGAGTTCGTCACGGCAGCGCAGGCGTTTCATTGGTTCGATCGCAGCCGGGCGCGGACTGAATTTGCCCGCATTCTCAAGCCGGGCGGCTGGGTTGTGTTGATCTGGAACGAGCGGGTCGTTGAAACTTCTGCGTTGGGCCGGGCCTACGAAGCATTGATCGCCAGGTACGGTACCGATTACGGGCAGGTGCGCCATACACACCTCCGCAGCGAAGACATCGGCGCGTTCTTCTCTCCTCGCCCGTTCGAGCTTCGAACATTCAAGAACTTGCAGGCACTCGAATTCGATGGAATCAAAGGCAGGCTGTTGTCGTCTTCCTATGTGCCCGAACCGGGGCATCCGAAGCATCAGCCGATGCTCGATGAGTTGCGTGCGCTGTTTGACGATCATCAAACCGGTGGCCGGGTGGATTTTGATTACGTCACGATGATGTACTTCGGGCAACTGACCTAGTCGGGGCCGCCCAGCCGAAACAGCCGATGCGCATTGGCCGTCGTCTTTCGCGCGACTTCGTCAACCGGCACGCCCTTGATCTGGGCGAGCACACCGGCAATCAGGGGAACATAAGCGGTTTCGTTGCGTTTACCGCGATGCGGCACGGGGGCCAGATAGGGCGCGTCGGTTTCCAGCATCACGGATTCCAGCGACACTTTCTTCGCCACGTCGCGCAGCGCCGCCGCGTTCTTGAACGTGAGGATGCCCGTGTAGCTGATGAGCAGACCGATCTCAAGGCAATCGAATGCGAATTTCTCATCGCCCGAGAAACAATGCATCACGCCCCACGGTCGCCACTCTTTCGGCAATCCCTCCGCATGGGCTTGAAGGATCGTCAGCAAATCGGCCTCTGCTGAACGATTGTGAATGACCACCGGTAGATTGCGCTCCTTGGCCAATTCAAGCTGCGCCCAGAACAGGTCCTTCTGCTGTTGTCGCAATGCCATGTCGTCTTTCGCCTTGCGGTAATAATCAAGGCCTGTTTCGCCGATGGCAACCACCTTGGGAGAAGCGGCCAGTTGGCTCAGTTCCTTCATGTCGCAGAGCGCGACGGCGGGAACCTCGCCGGGATGAAGGCCAACCGCGGCGTACACGGCCTCGAATTGTCCGGCAATGGTCAGGGTCTTCCGGGCCGATTCCAAATCCGTGGCGATGCTGACGATTTTTTCCACACCCGCCGCGTGCGCGCGCTCGACGACCTGCGACAATTCGCCTGTAAAATCGGAATGGCAAAGGTGCGCGTGTGTGTCGATCAGCATAAGTGCTTGAAAACTTCCGCGCGGTTGTTTACCACTCGTAGGCAGCCATGGCAAGACCCGTCACATTATTCACCGGCCAGTGGGCCGATCTTTCGCTGGAAACGCTTTGCAAGAAGGCGAAAGGCTTCGGCTTCGATGGCCTCGAACTCGCCTGCTGGGGCGACCACTTCGATGTATCGAAGGCATCCAAATCGAAGGACTATTGCGATGGTCGTCATGAACTCCTCGCGGGTCACGGCCTGAAAACATGGGCCATCAGCAACCATCTCGCCGGCCAGGCCGTGTGCGACAACGTTGACGAGCGCCACAAATCCATTTTGCCGCCGCACGTATGGGGCAATGGCAAGCCCAATGAGGTCCGCAAACGCGCTGCCGACGAAATGATGAAGACCGCGCAGGCCGCGAAGAATCTCGGCGTGAACGTGGTCAATGGTTTTACCGGCAGTTCCATCTGGCATTTGCTATATTCGTTCCCGCCGGTTTCACCGGCGATGATCGATGATGGCTTCGGGTTATTTGCGAAACTGTGGAACCCGATCCTCGACGAATTCAAACGGTGCGGCGTCCGGTTTGCCCTGGAAGTGCATCCGACGGAGATCGCGTTCGACATCGCCAGCGCTGAGCGGGCGCTCGATGCAATTAAGGGGCGGAAGGAATTTGGTTTCAATTACGACCCATCACACTTCGGTTATCAGCACGTGGACTATGTGAAGTTCATCCGGCGGTTTGCCGATCGCATTTATCACGTCCACATGAAGGACGCGTGGTGGGGCCACGGGGACGGGACGGTCGGCGTCTTTGGTGGACACACGAACTTCGCCGATCCGCGCCGTTATTGGGATTTTCGTTCCCTTGGCCACGGGGACATCAACTTCGAGGAAATCATCGTCGCGCTGAACGACATCGGCTACGACGGGCCGCTGTCGGTTGAATGGGAGGACAGCCGGATGGACCGCGAGCACGGCGCGACCGAAGCGTGCGCGTTTGTGAAGCGACTCGACTTCAAACCGAGCGGACTGGCGTTCGATGCAGCCTTCGAGCGGAAATGACCGGCGCTACTTTTTCTGCCCCTGCTTCACCAATTCATCGATCCTGGGCTGGAGCGCCTCGGCTTTGTCCCTCTGGCCCGTGGCAAACTCCAGGTCGCGCACCTTCTTAAAATATTCGACCGCATTCCTGGCATCGGGGACCAATTGCGTGAGCTGCTCGTATTTCGCCAGCGCGAGATTTGGTTCCCTGTTATTTTCGTAGGCAACGGCCAGTTTGGCCATAATGCGGATTTTTCGGTAGAGGTCGCTCGTTTGCTCCAGCGCTTTCTTGTACCATCCGATCGCGTCGTCGTCATGAACCGCACTGTGTGCGATATCGCCGCATTTCTCCCACAACACGGTACTGGATAATACCTCCGCCTTCACGCGACAGAGTGTCTCGGCTTCCGCCCGCCGGCCTGCCAGGAGCAGCAGATTGACCTTGCGAAGGTAGGCCCATTCAACATCCGGTTTCTTGTCGGCTTCCAGCCGCGCAATCTGGTCGTCCACCGATGTCTTGAACGGGGCGTACAGCGGGTCGCCGACAAAGGTGGTCTGCCAGCTCAACGCAGGTTCACTGCAGTAGGCCGCTTCAATAAAAATACCTCCCTTGAGCAGGCGCTGGAAAAACCTGTCGATATGCGGTGTGAATGTCAGATAGGGCTCATACACATTTCCCATGCTCGCAGCCGCGCCTTTCGCCAACAGAGGGCCCACCCAGTGGCCGACGCTCGTGCGGATGGACGCTCCACTCGAGGAATGAATATGGTAAGCAATCGCCCCTGCCCTGAACTTGAAATCCTTGCGCACGAACGGGCCGGTCACCCTGGGCTCGTACCAGCCCGCATAGATGGCGGCGTCGGTCATCGGAAAGTCCTGATTGAATACTTCCGGCTGTTCGTCCAGGACGCATTCAAAGCCGGCCTCGCGAAACATCCGATTCGATGCTTTAATCCAGTCGTCGCCCATCACATAGCCCTTGTCGGTCGTCCCCTGTGCGTCAAAGTAGGCGCGGCCATTCAACCCGTAGTATTCCGTCGCCAGCGCATCATCGATCATCCGCCGCACCGTTGCCGGATCGGGTCCATCCAGCCGCCCGACCAACAGCATTTGGCGATTCATCGGCGCTTCAAACCGCGACGCCTGACTTCCAAAGAACGGATTCGGCAGCGGTCCCAACAGCGGATGGTTCGCTGTCGGCAGCAACGCCAGTTCGCTCTCGACGGACGCTTCATCCCGCTTGAGCTCCTTGCGCATGCTCAAATTCTCCGCCCTCTCGATGATCGATTTATCGGTATCGATGCGAAGAGGCACTCCATACATCAGGACGATGTACGAGATTCTGCAGTCCACCGTTTGCAACGAGGGCACGCTGCCGAGGAGCGGGTCGTCGATCGTGCTCGGTTGTTGGACCAGCAGTCTATTGTGAAGCATGAACCGTTCGATCGGGTCGAGAACCTCCTCATTGAACTCCCGCCTTGTGATCGTCTCATCATAGCGAACGTGGATCGCGCACACCTGGTTGGTCGGCACGCCGCGTTTCTGCGCGTAGTAGTCAGCCAGGGGTTTGCTATCGGGATTCTGCTCGTTGTAAACGATCAGGACGCGCTGCGCCAGGTCGTCGGCCCGCACCTGCGGCGCCCACACAACAATGCAGGCAACCAGAATCGACCGGGCGCTACGCCAGTTTCCGGCTTTCACCATTCGTCACCTCAATCTGCATTTGATCATACGCCAGCCGGACATCCGCGGGCAATTCCGTCTCCACCGCCGCATGGTCCACCTCGTGGCAAAGATGGGTCAACAGGGTCAACCCCGGCTGGATCTGTGCCGCGATCTTTACCGCACCGGCAACCGTCAAATGGGTCGGGTGCGGCCGGTGACGCAACGCGTCCAGCACCAGCACGGGAATCCCTTGAATCGAATCAATCACCTCCGGGGATACCGCATTGCAGTCGGTCAGGTAGGCCACAGCTCCGTTGAGCACGAAGCCGAACACCGTCATGCGGCCGTGTGGCAACGGCACGGCACGGCATTTGAAACCGGAAATCTGGAACTCCACATTGGGCTCGATGGGGCGCAATTCAAAACTGGGTAAACTGGGCCACGCAGGCCTTTCCGTGCAAGCGTACGGAAAAACGCGCTGAATGTCCGCCAGCGACGATGCCGAACCGTACAATGGCATCTTCCGCCCCTGCCTCTCCGTGAACACCCGCAGGTCGTCCAATCCCAGCACGTGGTCGGCATGCGAATGCGTCAGCAAGACTGCGTCCACCCGCCCGATGTCCGCCCGTAATGCCTGCATGCGAAAATCGGGCGTCGCATCCACGAGCACGTTCAACTCCCCTTCTTCAATGAAGACCGAAGGGCGCAACCGCCGATTACGCGGGTTGTCGGAGCGACACACTGCACACGCGCACCCGATCATCGGGATGCCGTGGCTCGTGCCCGTCCCCAAAAAAGTAAGTCGCATGCGGTTATCATCGGCGAGCCCTGCAGAGCGGTCAAGCTTGTGCGTCAGCAGGGTACAACATGTACCGATAAGCGATCCTCAACAGCCTCACGCGATGGTAGAGCCGGCTGGCGGATTGCGCTTGAAGATGTTTTCAGGGAGGGCTTGTTGGAATTAGTAGCTTGAGTTCTCAAGCTTGCGGCTAAACTGTATCCATCAGAAGTCAATAAAGTCTTTGAATGTCCTTTCCAATGGCTCATACCGTGTGCGGACGACAGCCCACTGGTGCGTTTCAGAGGCTTCGGAGACTTCTTCCATGGTCCACTGCATATTGGACAGGAAGAAAGCAACCGCTTTGCGTACGCCGGGAATCTGGTAGTCGTCGAGAAAGATCACGCTACCCGGCGTCATAAGATTGTTGAGGTGGAAAAGGTCAATGAAAACACCTTCAAAGCGGTGGGTGCCATCAACGATGGCAAAATCGAATTTCCTGCCCTGCTGTTGAAGTTCAGGCAGAATAAATTCCGAGGGGCGCTTGCAAAACTCGATTTGATTATTGACGCCAATCTCGCCAATGAACTGAAGGCCGAGATCGGAAAAGCGCCTGTCCTGATAGGGGTCGATTGTGAACAGAAAAAAATCCTCTCCATGGGTTTCCAGCAGCGCCTTAACGGCATTGATCGTCGCGAACCCATATCCAAGCCCGATGTCGATAACCGAAGCAGGCTTTTCCTTTTTGATCCGTTCCTGAAGGGCCACGCCCTCTTTGGGGTCTATAGCGACCGGGAACAAATCGTGCCTTGTTCCATCCGACGCAGCAATTGCAAAGCCGTCATTTGCCAGTCTGGTGATGATCTCTCCCGCTTTCGAGGCTTTGTGAGAGCATTGAATGTTATTGCCCATTTTTCAATCCCTCATTATTGGATTCAAACTGATTTCAGAACGTACCGGTACCCGTCAGCGGGATGCTCGCTCGGCAATTCCCCGCAGCATTCCGGCAAATACCAGCTGATGCAGCGGATACAACATGTACCAGTAAGCAAGCCCCAACAGCCCCACGGGATCGTAGAGCGCGGTCTGGCGGATTGCGCTGCCTGTCCCGGCGGCTTCAACCTCGAACTCCAGCCAGGCGCGACCGGGCAGGTTCATCTCCGCAATAAACCGGACAAGTCGACCGGGTTCGAACGCTTCCACGCGCCAGCAATCCACCACGTCTCCAACGCGCAGAGATTCCGGATCGCGACGTCCGCGTCGCATCCCAGCGCCGCCCACCAACAAATCCAGCCATCCACGAAGCGTCCATAACCAGTTGCTGTAATACCAGCCTGTCCTGCCGCCAATGCATTGGATCGCCGCAAACACCCTGCCTGGTGGGACGGTCACATTGAGGGTCCGTGAATCGATGATCCGGTTGCCAAAGCGCACCCCACCCCGTTGACGCGACAAACCAACCGATGACAGCGCATCCGACCAGAGCGTCGCAGCAAATTCCCGGTCCTCATTGCGTAGTGCGCGTGCAACGGCCTCGCGCACTCCCACCGGACGCACCGAAAACGCAGCCAGCGCGGCAGGATTACGCACAACAGAAGGCGTCCGGATGCTCTCGATCAATTTGCGACCGATCCGCGCATACACGGGCGTCACCAACCCGAGCCACAGGCTTGAAAGCCGCGGCGTCAACACCGGCACCGAGATCATCAGCCGGTGCAGACCACGTTGCCGGCAGTACTCGCGCATCAGGTCGCCGTAGGAAACCTGTTCGGCCCCGCCAATCTCGAAAACACCTGTAGTGTCATCAGGTAAATCCAAGGCCGCGACGAGGTACGCCAGCAAATCGTCGATCGCGATCGGCTGTGCAGGAACCGAGACCCAGCGAGGTGTAATCATCACCGGCAGCCGTTCCACCAATGCCCGGATCATTTCAAAGGATAGACTGCCCGAGCCGATCACGATGGACGCGCGGAACTCGATCACTCGCACGCCGGTCGAGCGAAGAATCTCGCCCACCTCCTGTCGGCTGCGCAGATGCGGTGAGAGTTCACCCTGGCTCTGTCCGAGGCCCCCGAGATAAATGATCCGTCGTACACCCGCGCTTCGGGCCGCTTCCGCGAAATTGCTGGCCGCCCGGCGGTCCGTTTCCTCGAAATCCTCAACCGCCATCGAATGCACGAGGTAATAAGCCGTGTGCACCCCATTCATCGCCGCCGCAAGGCTGTCGCGGTCCAATACATCCCCTCCGCTGACTTCAGTTCCCGGCCCGACCCTCGGCGCGAGAAATTCCGGTCGCCGGGCCAGACACCGCACGCGACGGCCCGCGTCCTCAAGCGCCTTCAGCAGTCGTCCGCCAATGTAACCGGTGGCGCCGGTCAATAAGACAAGGGGTTTGTCGCTCATTCGCCCTCCTCTTGCGGTGACCCGATGAAAACAGGAACCACTGGCTGGCCGCGCTCGAGCGCTGCCATCAGTGCGAGATGGTCAGCCAGCCGCAAATCGCATTGGAGCCAAACAATCCAAGCATTGGTTTTTGCGGTTTTCACCCCGCCTTTGGCATCTTCAATACTTCCATCACCGCGCCCTCGCGGCGCAGGATCGTCGCCTCCACTTTGGGCACATACATCTGTGTCTCGGCGGGAAGATGTTCCGCTATGTCGTCATACGTGCGCGCCCCCTGCTTTTCCAGCAACCGCCGCACGAGCCCTTCGCCGGCATTGTAGGCAGCCATCGTCAACCGCCAGTCGCCAAACTTGTCATACAGGTATTTCAAATAATGCGCCGCCGCCCGCGCATTCTTCTCGGGATTAAGCCGCTGGTCCCACGGCCAGAGCGTGAGGCCCAGACTGCGCGCCGTCTCCGGCATCAGTTGATACAGACCGAGCGCACCGATGGGACTTCGCGCCTGCGGATCGAATGATGATTCCACTTCCGCAAGCCAGACCAACTCGCTGGGCACGCCCTCCGCCATGAATATCGGTTTGAGCTGGGATACGTAGGCGCGCGCGCGGGATGATGCCGGCTCCGTCTTGAGGTATTCCTGCCAAACGCTGCGCTCGACGTCGGGTGTGGGATTCATCTCCGGCAACGGGGACACCGACGCTTGATGTCCGGGTTCCAATTGCGGCGATGGAACATTGATTCGCAATTCGTCCGCGACTGCCAGGTAATCCAAACGCGGGCGCAGCCACGCTGCGTAGGGCCGTGTCTGCGGGTGTTCTTCGAGCAACGGCAACAATTCCCCTGCAACCTCGCGCAAGGGAGCCAGTTCCACCACGTAGTCGCCCTGAAGATGATTCTGGAACTCGCGGCACATCGCATCCAATTGCGCCTGGTCCAAATCGGCGAGCGTCGGCAGGGTGAATGAATCAAGGTTCGTCAATACTGACTCGTCCACGTCACCCAACGCGTCCTCCCAACGCACGGCTTCGCCGTGCAAGCGCGTCGACGCGCACATGACCATCAAGAATCCCAGCAAGCAAGAGCCGGTTGCCCGTTTCAGTGTCATCAGTTTGGTGTCCCCACCCCTTGTATCGCGCTCATTGGCACGCCTGTCAAATGCGCCGGGGAAGTCAAACCTGCGGCGGGCTCACCGCAATCGCGAAGTCCTGCCTTACGGTGCGGCAGGCGGGGTGAACCTTCTTCCGAGGCTATCCGCGGTCCACGTTGTTACATTACTGCCGTAATCGTTGCCAATCGCCACTCCAACGAGAATCTGCGTCTCGAGCGTTCCCGGAAAATCAAAATGGCTGGCTGATATGGTAAAGTTGCTCTTCACGCTGTCGAACAGCGCGGAGACGTTGACATTGGTGGAAAACCCCGAATTCACTTTGCCTTTCGCGGTCAACACTCCCTTGCGAAGCTTGAACCCTGCGAGATCAGGTGTAAGCGTCGCAGTCAACGGAGTCGTTGGGTTGCCGAGCGACAGGACGACGATATCGTTGCTGCTGAAGACGTGGTCGGACCCGTTGGTGAAGGCAAACGTGCCCGAAATGTTCACACGGTCACCGAGTATCAGGGGCGTATCAAACATGTAGCCTTTCCGCGGCACAATTGTCATCGTCGGCGTTGGGCTTTGAGGCACAACGGTCATGGAAAAATGTTGTGTGTCATAGTAGTAATCCGTCTGCTGGGCGTTAGTGTGCAACTCGTCCGTCACGCCGATGATCAGATCGACCGTGCCAGTGAGCGTCATGTCGGGGTCGATCCACAACCGTTGGGTTTTCGGTACAACGATGGCACTCATATTCGTTGGGAATGATCCGGTGTTCGCGTCAAGAAGTTCGAAAAACGGTCGAACACCATTGATATCGAATGTGTTGACAATAAACGTCACCTCCTGGAATTGCGTGACGACCACGGCACTGGGTATCGGCCCCAGAAATGGGGTGGAATCGTTGTTGATCTCCTGAATCACGTCCACGTGCAACGTTTGCGTGGCGGATTCATTGTTGGTGTTGACGACCTTCAAGGTGACGACCGCGCTGCCCTTGAAGCCCTTGGCCGCCGTCAGCCGCAACACCGCATTGGACGTATCGGAAAACACGCTGACGTTGTTCATGACCACGTGTGTCACCGGCATGTCGTTCGACGCAATCACCGGAGTCTGCATGATCTTCGCCAGCACATCGAAGCCGCTGGTCATCTGCCCGAAAATGGTGTTCATAAAGTTCAAGTGCTCGGGCGGCTTGTTCGTCGGGTCGGCGAGCGAGAGGCTCGGGTCGGTGATAAAAAACTGC
>CAZAQZ010000078.1:0-1964 GCA_964487175.1 uncultured Verrucomicrobiota bacterium
AGCCAATACTTCCCCCGTTACCCCAAGGGGGGTCACGATCTACCTGTCGATCCCTAAAACGGGAAGAGCTAATCACCTCGGGCCCGTCGAAGATTATGCGACTCGCTCCGCTGCGCCAGAGGTCAGGCGGATGGAGCCGACGGATTGACGAGGATAAAGCCGCGTTTCAGCAAGGCGAGCAGGCAAGTGTAGGCCTCGAGATCGGGGCCTGGGAAATGATCGATAACATCCACCAGATTGCGGTAATGGAGGACCAACTGGAAAATCTGGAGTTCTTCAGTCGCCAGCTCGCGGAGGCTGCTCTGCGCCGAGGCGGATGCTGCCAGCAGCGCGTTGGGAGGCGGCAGTTTGCCATCCAGTAACCGCATTTCGTCGAGATTCCTCATGCCTTCCAGCAGCAAGGTCGTGGTGGAGTCGGCGATTTCCTCCGTCACGGCCTTCTCTTCGGGCGGGCCAAGTTCGAAGGACCCGCTCGCCCAGCCGAACATGCGGAACAATGCCTTGTACGGGCGGACGGCAAAGTTGCCTTCGATCGATGCGTAGTAAACCTGCCCGTTGCGCAGGTGAATCTTGCCGGTGGTCTGGCCGGACCGGATGCTCAAGACGCCGCCTTTGCGCGAATCAGACAGAAGCTGCAGCAGGTCGGTAAGCTTGATCTCCTCGATGGAACCGCTCATGAACGACGAGCGTTGCGTCGCTCCGGCCCGAAGCGGCGCGGGCTGGCCGGTTTTAATCCGGGCCGGGAAGATCATGCGCGTCTCGCTGAAGGACGACAGCTTGAGGGTCGAAGAACCGATCAGAATTTCGTCGCCCAGCTTGAGTTCGGCGGTCGTGACCTGCTTGCCATTGACAAAAGTCCCGTTGCGCGAACTGAGGTCGCGGATGACGACTTTGCCGCCGCGGGTGGAAATCCTGGCGTGCTTACGCGACACCCTCTCGTCGAGGATCAGCAAGTCGGCGTCGCTGACACGACCGACGACGAGCTCCAGGTCTTTGGGCAGAGGAAACTCCCTGCCTTGGTCCTTTCCGGCCACAAAGGATAAGATGAATTCGAGCATGTCCTCCCTTTTATAGAGCGAAAACCGCGCCACCTACATTGGGCAAAGTGCGCTTGAGAAGGCAGCAGAACAAGGAAATGGCTCCTTCATTCTGTTGTCAGGGCGTAGCGAGAAGCTGTAATAATTCCGTAGGGCTTTGGGATTCATAAGTGACTTTGCCATAATATATTGCGAGTCTAATTTAGGCGAATATTCGAAAGGAGGAGCCCAGCCGCTGGTGTCTTCAAGTAAACACCCTGCTGGGGAACTTCACCGGCGCGCTTCGTATTCTGGATTCCGCATCCCCCCGCCATTGGAGGGGACGGAATCGCATCCACGATCGGGGTTGATGACATCCAAGCCGTTCACGAGTCGAATACTTTCACTCTCGTAAGCACCGCCCTGCTCACCTTGATGGGTTGCTGGCTCTTCACCACGGCCTTTCGCTCGAAAAAACGCCCCCTGAAGTGTCCATCGCGACGTTACAGGCGGATTAGTGGTGGCTACGCCCCCTCTCCTCCCACAAGGGGTAATACCCCTCAGTAGTACTATTCGTTGCCGCCGACAACCGCAGGGAAATGCGCTTGCACTCGCGTCTACGAGCCTCTAGATTAACCAGTAGAGGGTGCGTTAAATTATTATCATGCGTTATCATCGCCAAGGATTGCGGTGCGCATTGCTGGTTTTACTAATTGCGGTTGCGGGTTTAGGAAATTCAGCCATTGCGGGTGTTTTCTCTCCGGGTTTCGTAACCGGGCAGCGATCCGAGGCGATTGGAAAATCGGTTTCATGCGGAACATGTGGACTCTATTTCTCTTCAGCCAGAGAAAGCAAAGGCCTCTCACGGTTCCCGTTGGCCTATGTGGATCCCGGGTCTGGCCAGTTGGTTCTCCAAATGCTCGTAGCCGCGTGCGTCGGGGCCTTGTT
>CAZAQZ010000078.1:1974-9745 GCA_964487175.1 uncultured Verrucomicrobiota bacterium
GTGGACAAGTGGTTCAAGAAACGTTGACGCGGCGCCAGGTTGAAGCCTGTCCTCGCCGGATTTGCTGATCATGTTGCCGGTTTCCTTCAGAGATCCTGGTGGATGCTGTTTCACGTGGTGCAATCGGGTCTTCCGCATCGTCAATCCCCCGGCACTGGCTGAGATCGAACCGTTCCTTGCAACTCCCACGGCCATCCGGTTCATGTCCCAGAAGCAATTGATCCCTACCCGCAAACTGAATGCAGGCGAGCTGGATGAGTTGGGCCAGACAGTGGGCCTGGAAGAAATCTTCCAGAGGCACGAGATTGGGGCGGTCTTCGAGCATGAGCGCGTGGAATTCCCGAGCTATCCCTATGAATGGCCGCCCGAAATGCTTTACGCTGCGGGAATGTTGACTCTGGATATGGCGCAAGCGTGCCTGGCCGAAGGCTACGGATTGAAAGACGCCACTCCGTACAATGTGTTGTTTCGCGGCAGCAAACCTGTTTTCATAGACTTGCTTTCCTTCGAGCGCCGGACTCCGGGTGATCTCGTGTGGAAGCCGCACGCGCAGTTTTGCCGGACCTTTCTTCTGCCACTCCTGGCGTACAAGTACTGGGGTATCCGGCCTGCTGACGTGTTTACCAAACGGCGCGACGGTCTTGAGCCGAACGACGTTTACCGGTTTTGCGGGCCGTTGCGAAAACTCCTGCCACCATTCCTCACCCAAGTCTCACTGCCGACCTGGCTGTCGCGCAAAGGCGGCAACAAGTCCCTCTATCGCGAGCACATTCTCCAAAGCCATGACCAGGCACGATTCATTATGGACTCCCTGTTCAACCGGCTCCGACGCGCTCTCCAGCGAGTCGAACCCGAGCCGGACCGCCGTACGGTCTGGTCGGATTACAAGGATTCCTGCAGCTACAACGAGGCAAACTTCGGTGCCAAGGTGGAATTCGTCACCGCCGCGCTCGCCGAGTTCAAGCCGGGTCGCGTTCTGGACATCGGATGCAACACCGGCCATTTCAGCGAAGTAGCGGCCCAGGCAGGCGCACAAGTCGTGGCAATTGACAGTGATCTCGGCTGTGTCGGCGCACTTTGGCGGCAGGCGCAGGAACAGGATCAGAATATCCTGCCGCTTGTCGTGGATTTGTGCCGGCCTAGCGCGGCCAAAGGGTGGCGCAACCGGGAGTCCACCAGTTTCCTGGAGCGGGCCGCCGGCTCGTTCGACACGGTGCTGATGCTGGCCGTGCTGCACCACCTGCTGGTAACCGAACGAATCCCGCTCGAGGAGGTGCTGGACCTGGCCTCCGAACTGACAACCGATTTGTTGATCATCGAATTCGTCGATCCCAAGGATGAAATGTTTCAGACCATCGCACGCGGACGCGAACACCTTCACGCCGCCCTCACCGTGGACGCTTTCGAGGCCGCCTGTCGGCGACGGTTTCAGATTGTCCGCACCAAACAACTCGACGGTGTCCACCGCAAGTTGTATTTGTTAAGGAATGCCGGTCGCGAGGAATCAACGGGTGTCCGACAGCCGATCGTTTCATGAATGAATCCTTAAAAGAGCGGTTGAAATCCCTGTCGGATGCCTTGATCGCATTTTCTTTGGTGAACCTGTGTTTTGTCCGCGCGCGGTTCGCGCTGTTTTTCACCGACAGTTTTGACTACTACAAAAAAAACAACCTGTTCAGAGAAGGGACATTGGCGTTGTTGTTGAATCTCCTCCTGTTTGGGATTCTGGGCTGGCGGGCGCTGCGTTGGATCAGGCGTGCCAACTCCCCGAATCTGTTCAGGGCTGCTTGCATCGTCACGGTTGTCTTAATGATTATCCCGATCGATTTTATGCGGACATTTTACTTTCATGTGAGAGGCATTGACGCGGTAAGCTGGGTCAAGAATCCGCTTCTTCTGGGAGTGGGTCTGGTGGTGGTGCTCGCGGTGCTGTTCGTTATTTGGCGATGGCCCAGATCCTCCGCCCATGTGTTCGGTGTGGCCTTGTTGCTCTGCGCACCGTCGGCATTACTGACGTTCGGGAAGATTGGGTACTTTTACCTTAATTACCCCACGGGTGTCCCGTTCCAGCCACAACCTTTCTACCCCACACCCGTGGCAGGCGTGCAACCGCGCGTCATTTGGATCATCTATGATGAGTTGGATCAGCGGTTGGCGTTTTCCAGCCGGCCGGCAAATTGCCCGCTTCCGGAGCTCGATCGGATCCGCCGCGAAAACTTCCAGGCCACAAATGCGCTTTCTGCGGGGAACGCAACCCTCATCTCCATGCCGGCATTGATTTCGGGGCGCTATGTCGTCACGGCGAAACCTGCGTCCAGAAGAGAGTTGAATGTCACCTTTGACCATGCTAGCGAGCCGGTAGCCTGGAGCACGCAACCGTCCATCTTCTCCGACGCTCGTGAACTGGGATATAACACTGCAGTGGTTGGATGGTACCATCCCTACACCCGTCTATTTGCGTCCAACCTCAACTTCTCCGCGTGGTACCCCTATCCCCCCTACCAACCGGCCCGCGATGAGACAGTTCTGCGAAGCATGACCTCTCAGATTTGGTTGCTGGTCTCGGCGGTGGCACAACGCCGGATGCAGATCGCCCTCTACCAGGAGTCGCTCGACAACGCGCGCGCGCTGGTTAAAGACGGCCGTTACGGGATGGTGTTGCTCCATTTACCCGGTCCGCATTACCCCGGGATCTATGACCCCGCCAAGGGGACGTTCACACTTACCAGCTTCTCCCATGTCGGGGCCTATTTCCAAAACCTGCAGTTGACCGATAAGACCATGGGCATCCTGCGCCGTGATATGGAACAGTCCGGTCAGTGGGACCGTTCCTGGGTCATTATCAGTGCCGATCATTGGTGGCGCGAATCACGCGACTACGACGGCGTCCTGGATCGTCGGGTCCCCTTTATCGTGAAAGCACCGGGGAATAACAATCAGCCGATGGTCTACGGCGAGCCAATGAACACAGTGGTCACGCGCGAACTGATCCACGCCATCCTGCGAAAGGAAATCTCCACGATCCCGGAGGTGGCCGCCTGGCTGGACGCGCACAAGGCCCCGCCTGCCCCACCGTATAGCCGCATGTAGTGAAAGGTGACTGGCCGCGGCACACAGCGCTGTTGTGCCGCAACCCCATCAGGCCATACCGAATTCTCTGTTCTCTGTCTTCAGTCTCTGCTACGATAATCGTGGCTGTGGTGAGATGAGAAGTGTTTTTGTATTCTTTTCCTATCCGGGACGATTCGTCAAAGCGATGCGACTCGTGGCCGTGATGCTGCCAATGGTTGCCGCGAGGAGGGATCTCCATGCGCAATCACTCGCATTCGTTCAACAGCCGCAGGCTGGTACACGTTATCCGGGGGATGGTTTTCTGTTGTCGTGCGTTGTCACCAGCGCTCCGTCGATCACTTACCAGTGGTATCAAGACACCAATTTGCTCGCGGGCGCGACAAGCAGTCAGTTGTTCCTATCCAATCTGACGTTGACAGCCGGCGGCAATTACTCGGTGGTCGCCGCCAGCGGCTCCGCCAGCATTACCAGCACCCCGGCAGCGCTCGTTGTCCTGACCGACACCAATATCACCGGCACCATCCAAGACGTCCGCCACGTTGTAATTTTCATGCAGGAAAACCGGTCGTTTGATGGCTACCTCGGCTCCCTCAGGGGAGTTCGTGGATTCAACGATCGCAACGCATTGCTCTTACAGAATGGGAATACAGTCTTCTCCCAACCCGCCAATGGCACTTACGTGCTGCCATTTCACGTCACAGCGGAATGTCTGGAGGATGATGCTCACAGCTGGGGCGATGAACATACCGTTTGGGACTCGGGCAAATGGGATCAATGGATTCCCGATGAGGGAACAACCGCCATGTCCTATTACACGCGCGATGATCTGCCGTATTTCTATGCACTGGCGGAGTCCTATACCGTCTGCGATGCGTATTTCTGTTCCGCGCTGGCGCCGACATACCCTAATCGTGAATGCTTTATGACCGGCATGATGGACCCCAACGGTACTGGGGGCGGGCCGCAGACCGGTAGTGGTGTGCCGCTTACCGGCTTCACCTGGACGACTTATCCCGAGCGGCTCCAAGCGGCAGGTGTCAGTTGGAAAGTCTACCAGCAAAGCACTGATTTCTACCCACTCAACGCTTTGAGTTGGTTCGCACAATACATGAATGCCTCACCCGGAAACCCTCTGTATGACAACGGTCAGGTCCTGGTGGACGACCTCGTCACCGCATTCCAAGCGGACGTTGCCAGCAACACACTGCCCCGAGTTTCCTGGATCATCCCCCCGTGGTCGCAGTCGGAACACCCGCCCTACAATCCTGCCAACGGCGACGTTTTGACAAAGCAACTCCTGGACACCCTCGCCTCGAATCCAGCAGTGTATAACTCAACCGTCTTCATCCTCACGTATGACGAGGCCGGAGGATATTTCGACCATGTCCCGCCGCCGGTTCCTCCTCCGGGAACCAGCGACGAATTCGTCGGGGGGATGCCGATTGGTCTTGGTGCCCGGGTTCCGACGGTGCTCGCTTCGCCCTGGACTCGCGGTGGCTACGTCTGCTCGCAGGTGTTTGACCACACGTCAATTCTTCGCTTCCTTGAGACGTGGACGGGAGTTCGCGAAACCAATATTAGTGCCTGGCGTCGGCAGGTTTGTGGTGACTTGACCTCGGCCTTCAATTTCGTATCTCCCAATACGAATTATCCAAGTTTGCCTTCCGTCATCCCCGACGATTGCTCCGGCGCCGCCGTTACCCCGCCCGTGCCCTCACCGCAATCCATGCCCGTGCAGGAGGTGGGCACTCTGATAAGCCGACCTTTGCCGTATCAGCCAAATGCCAGCTCTGTGATCAATTGCGGTTCCGGCCGGATATTGATTTCGATGACCAACTCCGGCACTGAGTCCGTTCACTTCATGATCTTCCCCAACGCGTACAGATCCGATGGCCCGTGGCAGTACGATGTCGCCGCGAGCAATTCCCAGAGCGACAGTTTCGGCGTCTCTGCTATCAATGGCGGCCCCTACGACTTGACCTGCTACGGACCAAATGGCTTCCAGCGGCGGTTCGCCGACAACCTGTATACAAATTGCGGCCAGGTGGAAGTGACTTCCAGCATTGACCCAAATGCTGGCATTGTCTCACTCGCGATGCAGAATTTGACGGCAACGACTGTCGTCTTCACGGTCACCAACAGCTACCCCACCGGGGGACCGTGGATCTATAACGTCCCCGCCAGCACCACGGTCACGGATATTTTTCCCGTCGTTGCAAATAACAACGGCTGGTATGACATGACCGCGACGGCAAGCAGCGACAATCTATTCCTCCGCCGATTTGCCGGTCATATCGAAGTCCCCGATTTTTCGATCCTGATCATTCCGGGCGCCCAGTCCTTGACCGTCGGCACCAACGCAATATATACAGTGAACTTGGGGGTGGTCTCCGGGTTTAGCGCACTCGTATCGTTGAGCGTAACCGGCCTTCCTGCGGGCGTCAGCGCAGGATTCACTCCCTCTGCTATCACTGGTTCAGGGACTTCGACACTGTCGATGGTGGTTTCCAACTCCACTGCCCCGGGCAACTATCCCCTAACCATCACCGGAACCAGCAGCAACACCACACACACTGCCACGATCACACTGACGGTTCATCTTCCCGATGCCGATGGCGATGGAATCCCGGATTCGTGGACGCAGCAATACTTCGGAAGTTCAACTGGTCTAGTGTCCAACCTTTCCATGGCCAATCAGGATGCCGATGGCACTGGCCAAAACAACCTCTTCAAATACATCGCAGGCCTGGATCCGACGAATCCAGCCTCGGTATTTGTGCTGAACATTATCGGCCCCGCCAGCGCGCCGAACCTGGTATTCTATCCGGTCGTTCCCGGGCGCACCTACACGCCTCAGTTCAGCATCGACGCGTGTTCGGGCAATTGGTCGCCTCTGACCAGCATCGCCGGTCCCGTAACCAATGGGGACCAAGTCACCATCACCGACCTGACCACACCGCAATCGAATGGATTCTACCGCCTCTCCATCTCCCTGCCATAAGAATCCCGTTTCTCAATGACGAGATTCAGGTTGTCTGTCTTGTCCAATTGCTGAAGCGGTATTCCTAGAGGTCATACCTGTCGACCTGAATATGATTAGTAATTGGCAAGAAATATACACGGGCCCCACCAATCATCTTTTGCAAGCGCTTGGCATAAAGACTGCTATGAATTAATGCGTGCACCGTAAACATTACAAAAACGATGCGCTTGGGTTTACGCTGGCCGAGATCATGATTGTGGTCGCGGTCATCGGGCTCTTGGCCGCCCTTGCGGTTCCCGGCTTCGTCACCGCACGGAAGAAATCCCAAGGACGACGTATCGTCAATGATGCCCGCATGATGGACTCCGCTGTGGATCAATGGGCAATGGAGTACAACAAAATGGACGGGGCCACCATCGATACCTCTGCCGCCGGAACCTATCTCAAAAAGGGATGGAAAACGAACGACATTCTTGGCTACAATTATATCGTCAACAACGTGGGCGCCACTCAGATCCAAGTCTCCCCCACGACTAAGATCGTCCTCAGCGGTGTCAGTATCGACTGGGGCCCGTATTGACTCAAACATTCGAAGCGTTGATCTTGTCCGATTTGTGGACCTACACCGCGTCTCGAAATATCCAGGCCTCCGCCAGCACATCGTGTTCATCAAGGGTCTTGCGTTTCAGCCACCCAGTCTTGATTCCCTTGCCACTTCCCCGGACATGGCACGATACAGAGCGATGTCTGAATCAGATGTATGCCGATGTAGCTCAGCTGGTGGAGCAACGGTTTCGTAGTATAAAACAACCATTTTTAGCTCACTTCCTTTTTATCGGCTGGTGTCATCGAACACAATGCCAGACACCTTTGCAAGGCATTGCCATTTAATCCGACGTTTTCCTGATTCCACTCATCTTCAACCACAGGGTTGCTTTTTCGGGTTACACTTTTTCTTAGGTCGTTTAAGTCCGCCGCATTTCGCAATGCCGACCACCTGCGCCTCACGTCGCGATGGATCCCCACTTCACCTGCCTCTACCGGGACCGTTTCCGTTTGAAGAGTGAAGGGAAGAATATGAACCGACCGAGGGTGTGACGATGTTGGCGATGAGAGGGATGTCCGCATGACCTAGAGGAACCGAAGCCGTAGAGAGGAGTTTACCCGTCTCACGTCTCTCCATGGCATCAACTCGCCATCACGGTGATCAGAATTGTCCATTCTGTCTAATAAGTGATCAGTGACGACAAGCCATTAACACTCTTTTTACGGCGTGGCTCAGCCATTTAATTAGCGCGGTTGTTTTTAGTCGCTATAGTTGCGCCATGAAATATGAACGAACGAATGCAATTCGCGGAGCGGGTCGAACCGACGCAGGTTCTGGCCGGCGATTCGGGAGGATCGACCGCGACCCGGGCATTTCGCTCATGTCAACAACCGCAAAAGGAGTTTCATTATGAATCTTGTGGAAACGAATCTCGCGATCTGGCTGCCGGCGATGTTTGTGTTGGGCCTTGTGTCCATGGGCCTGTGTTTCTTGTTCCTCAAGGCGTGTGAAAAAATCTGAGGTAATGACCATGATCTATGTGACCATAGCAATCTCCGCGTTTCTATTCATCTATCTGTGGGTAGCCTTGATTCGGCCCGAGTGGTTCTGAGCAAGGGCACCCACGAACTAAAGAAGGAGCGACAACCATGACTCTACAAATCTGGCTT
>CAZAQZ010000079.1:0-7988 GCA_964487175.1 uncultured Verrucomicrobiota bacterium
CTCATGCAAACAACAAGCCGCCTTGTAATCCAGATAAAATAAGGTTTGCAGGCTAATTATTTCGTCTGTAGTATGGTTGCCAAGACGCTTACCGAACCAGCTGGAAGTGTACTTGTTCAAGAGATAGGGGCAAAAAGGGTAAACCAAGGCGTGCTGAGGGGTTCTTTGTGCATTCGCTCGATGTTGCGTTTGGGCGAGTGGGGTGAAAACTCCGCGGGGTGGTGGGGCAGCGCGACGAAGTGAAATGGGTAGGGATGTGTGAGCGGGGTTCGAGAGAGCGCACCACTAACCGTGGATCGGTGTCCACAGGTGTCGTTGAAAGGGTTCGGAACCCTTCGCTCGCTGCTTCATTCGGCCTCACCCTCGTAATTCCAAAAAATGAGTAGCAGCGAAGTAAAAAAATCCATCGAATCGATCGCGATCATCGGCATGGCGAGTCGTTTTCCGGGATCTGCGAATGTGGAAACATTCTGGCGGAACCTGATGAACGGCGTCGAGTCCATCACGCATTTCACCGACGAACAATTGGCCGCCGCAGGTGTTGACCGCGAGTTGCTGGCGAATTCGCAGTATGTGAAAGCGCGATCGGTGCTGGAAGGCGTTGAGTTGTTCGATGCGGATTTCTTCGGGATCAACCCGAGGGACGCGGAGACAATGGACCCGCAGCAGCGCCTGTTTCTGGAGACAGCCTGGGAAGCGCTCGAAGACGCGGGCTACGATTCGGGAAGTTACGGCGGATCGATTGGCGTGTATGCCGGCGTGGGCATGAACACGTATTTGATGGCGAACCTCGGCGGCAACCGGCAGTTCGTCGAAAACTTTCTCAGTTTCCAGAAACCGGGCACGTTCCAATTGTTTCTGGCCAACGACAAGGATTTCCTGACCACGCGCGTGTCCTACAAACTGAATTTGCGCGGACCGGCGATGACCGTGCAGACCGCGTGCTCGACTTCGCTGGTGGCGGTGTGCCAGGCCTGCCAGAGTTTGCTGGCGCGCCAATGCGACATTGCGCTGGCGGGTGGCGTGAGCATCATGCTTCCACAGGAACGCGGCTATGTCCATCAAGAAGGCGGGATGGTTTCCGCCGACGGTCACTGCCGTGCGTTTGACGCCAAGGCCCACGGGACGGTGTTTGGCAATGGCGTCGGGTTGGTCGCTCTCAAACGACTGGACGAGGCGGTCAAGGACGGCGACCAGATTTACGCCATGATCAAGGGATTTGGTCTCAACAATGACGGCGCATCAAAAAGCAGTTACACGGCCCCCAGCGTTGATGGCCATGCGGATGCAATCCGGCTTGCCCAAGTGTTGGCGGGTGTGAGCGCAGACACGATTGGTTATATCGAAGCGCACGGCACTGGCACACCGTTGGGCGATCCGATTGAGATCAAGGCGTTTACCCAGGCATTTCGCCAGAGCACGGACAGGAAAGACTTTTGCGCCATTGGATCGGTCAAGACAAACATCGGGCACATGGACGTCGCCGCTGGTGTGGCGGGGTTGATCAAAACGGCCCTGGTGTTACGCCACAAACTCATCCCACCGTCTTTAAATTTCACGGAGCCAAATCCGCGAATTGATTTTGCCAATAGTCCTTTCCACGTAGTCACCAAGCTAACCCCCTGGGAAGCCGGCCCCACTCCGCGCCGCGCGGGTGTCAGTTCGCTGGGGATTGGCGGCACGAACGCCCATGTCGTCCTCGAAGAAGCGCCGACGGTCGAACCATCCGGACCATCCCGTCCTGCGCAGGTGCTCCTGCTCTCGGCAAAATCCAGCGCCGCACTTGAACGGGCAACCACACGATTGTCAGAGCATCTGAAGCAACATCCGGAGCTCAATTTGGCGGACGTAGCCTACACGTTGCAATGCGGCCGGCACGCATTTCCGCATCGGCGCATCCTGGTTTCCCGCGACTTGAATGATGCCGTGACGGCACTGGCGAAACCGGATCCCAAACGCATCTTCACACAACGCCAGGAACACAACGACCCTCCAGTCGTCTTCATGTTCCCGGGCCAGGGAGCCCAGCATGTCAACATGGGCGCGGAACTTTACCGGACCGAGCCGATTTTTCGCGATACGCTGGATCGCTGCGCTGAATTCCTGCGGCCTCTGTTGGGACTGGATTTGCGCGCCGTGTTGTATCCTCCTGCCGGACACGAAGCGCAAGCCGAGGAACAATTGCTGCAGACACGGATCACGCAACCGGCCTTGTTCGTGGTCGAGTATTCCATGGCCAAGCTGTGGATGAGTTGGGGTGTCCGGCCGTCGGCGATGATCGGTCACAGCGTTGGCGAGTATGTGGCGGCGTGTCTGGCGGACGTGTTTTCGCTGGAAGAAGCGCTGGCACTCGTGGCGCGCCGCGCCCATTTGGTGCAGGCTCAGCCACGCGGGGCCATGGTCGCCGTCCGTTTGCCCGAAGCGGAAGCGCAGACATTTTTAAATGGTGAACTGTCGATTGCCGCGATCAATTCCCTTGCGTCGTGCGTGGTTTCCGGACCGTTCGGTGCAATCGAATCGCTGGAGCAGCAACTCAAAGCCAAAGGCATTGTTCACACACGCCTTCACACATCCCACGCATTTCATTCCGCGATGATGCAACCGGTTCTCGAACCGTTCACGGAAGCGTTGAAGAAGGTCTCGCTTCGCGCTCCGCAGATTCCCTACGTCTCCAATGTGACCGCCCAATGGGCGACCGCCGCCCAGACGACCGACCCGCATTATTGGGCGGCCCACGTGCGCGAGGCGGTGCGGTTCGCCGACAGCGCGGCCCTGTTGCTCAAGGATCCGCACTCCGTGCTTTTGGAAGCCGGTCCCGGCCAAACGCTGGCGGGACTTGCCCGTCAACATCCGGCGCGCGCACGCGAACACACCATCCTGAGTTCATTACCGTCCGCGAAGGAACGCGAACTCGACGACGTGCTGACGACGCTGGGCCGGCTCTGGTCCGCGGGCGTGGCAGTGGATTGGCAAACATTTTACGGAGCGCAACGCCGTCATCGTGTGCCGTTGCCGACCTATCCCTTCGAACGAAAACGCCATTGGGTTGAGCCGGATCGGTCAGAGATCGTCACCCCAATGGCGGTCGATTCGACCTTCACTCAACCCCCACCGGACGGCCGTGAATCTGACTGTGTCATGGCCGCCGTGGTGTCCGCCGAAGGAGCGACGCAAATCCTCACGCAGTTGAAGAATCTTCTGGGCACCCTGTCGGGGAAAGCGATCGGTGACGAAGATATTCACACTACATTTGTGGAGATGGGGTTTGAATCGCTGTTCCTGACGCAGGTCAGCGCCTCGATCGCCAAAAAATTCGGCGTCCGGATTGCCTTCCGACAATTGCTCGGTGAACTGTCCACGCTGCAGGCGTTGGCGACCTATTTGGAGCAGGCGTTGGTGGCTACGATAGCGTCGAACGAAAAAGATCGCGAGAAGCCCCACTCGACAACACCGGGACAAAACACAACGACCCAATCGGTGCCGCTGACGGAAGCGCAACGGGAATTGTGGCTGGCGGCGGCCATGGGCAACGATGCATCCTGTGCGTTCAACCAGTCCTACACGCTGCGGCTGCGAGGGCCCTTGCGCCGGGAGGCGCTGCAGCGGGCGTTGCAAGGATTGATCGATCGGCATGAAGGATTGCGTGCCACATTTTCTCCCGCGGGCGACAGCCAGCGGATCGCCCCGCAACTGACTGTGGCTCCGGTGTTCCACGACCTGGCATCCCTGGCTGTTCCAGAGCGCGAAGCTCAACTCACCGCATTCCTGACCGAGGAAGCAGCGAGGCCTTTCGACCTTGTCAACGGGCCGGTGCTTCGGATGCGGATTGTGAAACTGGAAGAGCGACGGCACATGGTGATCCTCACGGTTCATCATCTTGTGTGCGATGGCCGAACGGTTGATCTGCTGGTGCATGAACTGGGTGAATTGTATTCCGCCGAATGCGAGGGTAAACCCAGTCCGCTTGCGCCGGCGCACGCACTGGCTGCTTACGCGGAGGAGGAACTCCGTCAACAGCAGGGCCCGGATCGCGCTGCCGCTGAAACCTATTGGCTGAAGCAATTCGAACACGAAGCCTCCACGCTGGAATTGCCGGGCGACCGGTCGCGACCGCCGGTCAAAACGTTTCGTGGCGGGCGCGTGACACTGAAAGTCCCGCCGGCATTGTACGCCGCAGTAAAGCAGGCCGGCGTCCGGCACGGATGCACGTTGTTTACGACGTTGATCGCCGTCTACTACGCGCTGCTGTACCGGCTGACGGGACAGGAGGACCTCGTGGTCGGCGTGCCGATGGCCACTCCCGGCTCGGAAACATATGACAGACTCGTCGGTCACACGGTCAACTTCCTGGCGATGCGCATTCCCGTTTCCGGCAATCTGCTTTGGTCCGATTACATCAAGTCTGTCCAACAACTCGCCGCCGAAGCATATGAGCACCGCCATTTCACCTACGGCAGCCTGATCCAAAAACTGAAAGTAGTCCGCGACCGCAGCCGGATGCCGCTGTTGTCCGTTGGATTCAACCTGGGACACCGCCAACTCTACGGCCGCTTTTCCGGGCTGCAGGTTGAAACCGGTTTTAATCCGCACAGTTTCACCAACCTCGATCTCAACCTCGATTTCGTTGCGGACGACAAAATGCTGGAACTGGATTGCATCTACAACGTCGAGTTGTTCGACCGCGAAACCGTCCATCGATGGATGAATCATTTCCTGACGCTGCTCGAAGCCGCCGCCGCCAATCCCGCGCAATCGATCGCTACGTTGCCGATGCTGACCGGTCGGGAGCGGCAACAATTGGTGGTGGATTGGAACCGGACGGAAATGGACTTCCCGCGCAAGCGGTGCGTCCACGATTTGGTCGAAGCACAGGCGGCGAGCACACCAGCGTCCATCGCCGTGGCCGCCGCCGGGAAGCGACTGACTTACACGGACCTCAACATGCGCGCCAATCAACTGGCCCATCGGTTGCGCAAACTGGGCGTCGGACCGGAAACCCTGGTCGCAATCTGCGTCGAGCGCGGCACGGACATGATGATCGGGTTGCTGGCGATCCTGAAGGCAGGTGGCGCCTATGTGCCACTCGACCCCGCATATCCGAAGGACCGCATCGCCTTCATTTTGGAAGACGCCAAGGTTCCAGTGTTGCTCACGCAATCCGGGCTGGCACCGTCGCTCCCGCGACATGCGGCTCATGTGATCGAATTGGACAAGGTGGACGTTTCGAATGAAAGCCACGAGAACCCAAATGCCGGCGCGACCGCTAGCAACCTTGCCTATGTGATCTACACGTCTGGATCGACCGGCAAACCCAAGGGCGTCCAGATTCCGCATCGGGCAGTGGTCAATTTCCTGACGACCATGCGCCGTGAACCCGGACTGAAAGCCGATGACGTGTTGGTGGCGGTGACAACGTTGTCGTTCGACATTGCCGGACTGGAATTGTGGCTGCCGCTGACGACCGGTGCGCAGGTCGTGATTGCCAGTCGCGATGTGGCGGCGGATGGAGTCGTTCTGGCGCATCTGTTGGCCGGTTGTGGCGCGACGATCATGCAGGCGACGCCCGTCACATGGCGGTTGCTGTTGCAGGGCGGATGGAACGGGAAACCGCTGCGCAAGATTCTCTGCGGTGGTGAAGCCCTCCCGCCGGATTTGGCGGAACAATTGGCCGCGCTGGATTGCGAAGTATGGAACATGTACGGCCCGACCGAGACGACGATCTGGTCGGCTGCCTGTCGCGTCCTGCCGGGCGCGCGGGTTGTGCTGGGCAAGCCGATTGGAAATACGAGCTTCCATGTCGTCGATGAACGAATGCAGCCGATGCCGATCGGTGTGGCGGGTGAACTGCTCATCGGCGGCGATGGACTGGCACGGGGCTACTTGAGCCGGCCGGAACTGACGGCGGAGAAGTTTGTTGCCGATCCGTTTCGGTCCGAGCCGGGCGCGCGATTGTATCGAACGGGGGATTTGGCGCGGTATTTGGCTGACGGGAATGTTGAATTTCTGGGCCGCATGGATTTCCAGGTGAAGGTCCGCGGGTTCCGCATCGAACTCAGTGAGATTGAAACGGTGTTGCGATCCCACGCGGGCGTGAAGGAATCGGTGGTGATGGTGCACGAGGACGAGCGGCACGAAAAACGCCTGGTCGCCTACGTCGTTCCCGCGCGGGAACCCGGCCCGACGCCGACAGAGTTGCGCGGCCATCTTCAGTTGCAGTTGCCGGATTACATGGTGCCATCGATCTTCATGACGCTGCATGAACTGCCGTTGACGCCGAATGGCAAGGTCAACCGCAAGGCGCTGCCTGCCCCCGATCAGTCCCGGCCCGACCTGACCGAACCGTTCCTCGCGCCGCGCGATCCGCTGGAGCAGCAATTGGCCAATTTGTGGGAGGTCATCTTTGACGTTGAACGGGTGGGAGTGCGCGACAACTTTTTCGATCTCGGCGGACATTCGCTGATGGCTGTCCGGTTGTTTACACACATCAAAAAACTGACCGGCAAGGACTTGCCGCTGGTAACGCTATTTCAAGCGCCGACCATCGAACAATTGGCGGCGATTTTGCGGCAGCAAGGTTGGGAATCGCCCTGGGCATCGCTGGTGCCGATTAAGCCGGGCGGATCGAAGCCGCCGTTCTACTGCGTGCACGGCGTGGGCGGAAACATTTTGGAATATCTGGATCTGGCGAAATACCTCGACGCCGACCAGCCATTCTACGGCCTGCAGGCGATCGGGCTGGACGGCAAACGGCCCATCGAACAATTGACAGTGGAGCAGATGGCGGCGCGGTACATCGAGGAGATCCGCGCATTCCAGCCGCGCGGCCCGTATTACCTCGGCGGATCGTCCTTTGGCGGAACCGTGGCCTACGAGATGGCGCAGCAGTTGCAGACGGCGGGCGAAGAAGTGGCGTTTCTGGCGCTTTTTGATACCAACGGTCCCGGCTATCCGCAACCGTTGCCCGCGACGACCGCCTGGCAACGACGATTGGATTGGTGGATTGACCGGGCCACGTTGCATTGGGAGAATTTCTGGGCCAGCGAAGGACAGGAACGATTGCATTATCTGTTGGACAAGGCGCAACGCGGCAAAAAACAATTGCGATGGAAGCGGCAACACCTGTGGGACCAAATCCGCGAACGGTTCGGCGCGATCTTCTGGCCAGAGACCTTCCGCCAGATCCGCGTGATGGGATTCCGGGCGAGAACGGCGTATGAACCGAAGCCGTACACCGGACGCGTCACCCTGTTCCGCGCGACGGACCAACCGCGGGGAATTATTGAGGACCGGACACTGGGTTGGGGACACTTGCTGAACGGCAACCTCGAAATCCACGACACGCCCGGTCATCACGGCGCCATCGTTCGAGAGCCCCGCTCGCGCGTGCTGGCGGCGCAGTTGAAAGAGGCCCTGCAAAAAGTCCAGCAACACACTGAGCCCACCCACGCCTAGCCCCTCGCCGGTAGTGCCTTCCGGCGTATCTGCTTGCCGACTGTGCCAGAAATGGCATAGTACATTCCTGAGCAAACGCGCCTGTAGCTCAGTTGGACAGAGCAGCGGATTTCTAATTCCAACTGATGTTTTTAGCCCTTGTTTACTCGTCTTTGCTGGAGTGAACAAACCCAATAGCCATCGGGCCTTCCTGCATGTTGAACGTTTACTCTCGTTTGCTTGAAACCACTGAAATTCAACCGCGACATTGCAACAAAACATTGCAACACGCTCTCTTCCTCAGCGCCGCGCATTCCATGAGGCGGTTTGCGTCCAAGTCTCCCAGATCTTTCGCGAAGAGAGGCTCAGGCGAGGTCTTTCCATGACCGAAACCGCCGAGCAAGCCGGTTTGTCGCAGCAGATGGTCAGCTACGTGGAACGCGGAATGAGGAATCCGACCCTCGACACAATGCTGCGCATCACCGATGCCTTGGGTATCAAACTCGCCGACGTGATAGAGCGCGCCGGCAGGGCCAGTGCCAAGCGGCGGATAATGT
>CAZAQZ010000079.1:7998-9724 GCA_964487175.1 uncultured Verrucomicrobiota bacterium
GGTAAGGACACCGGGCGAGCTACCTGCCCCGTTTCCTCTGGCACGAGCCATTCACTTTCCCCCCCCTGAACACGCGGCTGCGTAGATGGATCGTCATAGACTCCAGGCGCTGGACTTCACTGCCCCCTATTTCCCTCTCCGCTACGCCCTGCGCATTCCGTCCATGCCGACCAACTGCGCTTCGCGACGCTAAGACTCTATTGGAAGGCGTGAAGGGTCGGCGCCAGCAGGAGCCTATTTTTTGGGGGAGTGCGTTTGAAAATCATATTTTGCCTTCAGGGTGGACTGCTTGTGTTTCTGAGCATCATACATCTCGAAACCAAAGCTGACGATATCGCCCAGGTTCAGCGGAGTATTGTCTACATCCAATATTTTATTATTGACCGTAGACAGCGAGTCGCCCGCCGATGGCTGCCATATTTTACACACTGATTTTAGGGCGGACGTTCTTCGAAGGCACTTGTGGCCGAATTGAAATACAGGATTGTTTCCGCTGCGGATTTTTGTGCTATCGGCTGTCTTGGCCCGTTCGGCCATCCAGGTGTGCCAAATTCAAAGAGGCGAATGACCACATTTGAATCGCCCCTCCATTCACAATCCCATCCCAAGTATCCAACGGCGGACAGTTTGAGTGTTTTGCAAAACAAGACTTTCTGCTCGTTTGTTTCGGTTCTTCGAAGATAGACTCCTAATCCAACCGTCTTATTTGTCACGTTCGTGTACGACTGCCCATAAGCGCCAAAGCCCCAGACACTAACCGAATACCTGCCCGATGGAGATTCCTTGCCTCCACTTATAACAGTCCTGGAAAGACAACCCGCCACGAGCAAAATCACTGCTGCGGATGTTAAAGCAGCTACAGTTGCAACCACGCTCCGATCGCTCCTCACAAGGCCTTTAGCTATTTGACAGCATTTGCTCACGGGGATGTCAAGGGCCAAAGTTACAAGTAGGCGGTGGCGAACACTGATTTGTATTGTTTCTGTTCCGACCGCCGAATCGCGGATGTGGTCCCAGTGATGGCATGCTTACGCCATAACTGTTCAGGCAGTTCTTAACTGAATTGTGACAATCATTAGCAAATGGTACCCATACACCATTGTTGGCTGTGCTATGACAGCATGCCATAATTTCGGAAGCATGAGTATCATCGACATCCTTGCAAACATCGTGGGGGCCTGGAGCGGTATCGCCGCTTCTGGTTGTCCGATTCGCACCACCCGGAGAGCTTTGCTGCCTCTCGCAGCGATCCGGCCCACCAGGGGCATTGTCCCAGTAAAGATAGGCGTGTGTAAAGAAGTCTCCCCACGTTGGAGTTATACAGGCCCGTAGCCGCATCCCCCCCGGGTCGGATCGGACGATTGGGTTGTTTGCCACATAACTGTACTGATTTGGCCCGTCCGCGAAGTCGAGCGGATCCTCACTTATGAACCTCCCCAACGCCGGGTGTTGATATCTGAATCGATAATAGAGCAACCCGGTCCCATCATTCTCACGACCGGTGAATTCATAGCTGTTCTTATTGCCAGAACCGGTGTTGGTGGTCCCGCCGAAGGGGTCGTAGAAGTATTGGTTGGTGATGTTTTTGGACGAATCCGTCAGTGCAACAGTACTGCCGAGGGCGTCGGCTAAGTAGACGCGGTTGGTATTGGTTGTTCCGATGTCCGTGCGCTGCCAAGGTTCGTCAATCGACAATCCTCGGAAGTAATTCGCCCCGACCGCGCCG
>CAZAQZ010000080.1:0-9718 GCA_964487175.1 uncultured Verrucomicrobiota bacterium
AGACATCGCCCTTCAGCAGGAACTCATGATCCTTGGCCAGCGCGTCGCAGGCCTCGGTCAAGCTGCCCGGCATCGAGGGAACCTTCTTCAATTCCGACGGCGATAACTCATAGATGTTCTTGTCCAGCGGCTCGCCCGGATCGATGCGGTTCTGAATGCCATCTAGGCCAGCCATGAGCATCGCCGAAAACGCGATATACGGATTGGCCAACGGGTCGGGCGGCCGATACTCAATGCGCTTCGCCTTCGGGCTCGGCGAATAGGTGGGAATACGAACCGCCGCAGAGCGATTGCGCGAGCTGTACGCCAGGTTGACGGGCGCTTCGAAGCCGGGCGTCAGACGCTTATAGCTGTTGACCGTCGGGTTCGAGAAAGCGGCGACCGCCTTGGCGTGCTTGAGAATGCCGCCGATGTAATGGAGGGCCATTTGACTGAGGCCGGCGTATTCGCCGCCGGCGAACAACGGCTTGCCCTTCTTCCACAAGCTTTGGTGCGTATGCATGCCCGAGCCATTATCGCCGAACAGCGGCTTCGGCATAAAGGTCACCGTCTTGTTGTGGCGCTTGGCGACGTTCTTGCAGACATACTTGTAGAGCAGCATGTCATCGGCCATCGCGACCATCTCGTTGAAGCGCAAGTCAATTTCCGCCTGGCCGGCGGTAGCGACCTCGTGATGCTCGCGTTCCACCTTCAGTCCGCACTCCTTCATGACCATGATCATCTCGTTGCGGATGTCCACCTGCGTGTCGTTAGGGGGCACGGGGAAGTAGCCTTCCTTATGGCGGATTTTGCTGCCCAGATTGGGGAACTCTTCGCGGCCGCTGTTCCAGATGCCTTCGACCGAATCAATGTAATAATAGCTGCTGTTGGAGGTCTGACCGTAACGGATGTCATCGAAGATGAAGAACTCCGCTTCAGGCCCGAAGAACGCCGTGTCGGCGATGCCCGTTTGCTTCAGGTACGCCGCCGCCTTGCGCGCGATGTTACGCGGATCGCGGGAATAGGGCTCGTGGGTGATTGTGTCCACCGCGTCAGCCACAATGCTCAGCGTGGTGACCTGCGGGAATGGGTCGATCATCGCCGTGGCCGGGTCGAGGAACAGCAGCATGTCGCTGGCCTCGATTGATTTCCAGCCGCGGATCGACGAGCCGTCAAACCCCAGGCCCGCTTCGAATGTTTCTTCCTCCAGTTCCGCGATTGGGCAGCAAAAGTGCTGCCAGGTGCCCAGAAAATCGCAGAACTTCACGTCTACAAGCTGTACGTTTTTACTCTTACAGAGAGCCAGAACTTCTTTGGGTGTCATGTTTTCTCCTCGCCGCACGGTTCCGCAGGAACCAGCGTTACTGTTACCGAATCAGGTTGACTCGCCTTAACTTAATATAGTTACACGGCTTGCTCGCCGCGTTCTTCCGTTCGAATGCGCACGGCCTGCTCGATCGGCAACACAAAAATCTTTCCGTCGCCTATCTTGCCGGTCTTGGCAGTCTTCAAAATCGCGCTGACGGCGGCGTCCACAGAGCCGTCGGCCAGAACGATTTCCAACTTGAGCTTCGGCAAAAAATCAACCGTGTACTCGCTGCCCCGGTAGATCTCCGTGTGGCCCTTCTGGCGCCCAAACCCCTTGACTTCGCTGACGGTCATTCCTTCAACGCCGACGCCCGCCAACGCTTCCTTCACGTCTTCGAGCTTGAACGGTTTGATTATTGCCTCAATTTTCTTCATGAGCATTCTCCTCGGTGCGGCGGCAAATACTAGAGAAGCATACCGAGCCTGTAAACAGAAAAAACAGTCCCGTCATCTCGCCTGCGCCACACCCAGAGAGTGACACCAAGCGAAGCACCCGGTCAGCACACCAGATGCCAGCACAGGATTCGTCAGACGAAGACAAACACCTAAAAGACGACCCGACAAGCAATTACATGCTGTCAAGAAAAACAAAGCCCCGCAACACAAGCAGGCTGAACTTGGGGTTTTTTGGTCAGGCTGTGCAAAACGCAACGCAACGCCAGTGTTTAACTGATTTGCAGTTGCTGGTCGTTTGCCGCGCATGTTAACGTCCAGACAAGATGGACGCGCCCGGCACAGTACCAAGCTCGATCAACTGCCACGCGTGCGGCGCAGTCATCGACCTGACCGGTCAAACTCCCTTCACCCACGTGGAGTGCCCCCAGTGCAACGCAATCTCCGTCGTGCCGATGCAATTCGGCAATTTTCTGCTCTTGAACGTGCTGGGCATCGGCGGCATGGGCACCGTCTACAAGGCGATCGACCTGTCGCTCAATCGCTACCTGGCCCTGAAGATTTTACGCAGGAAACTCGCAGCGGACCCTGAATTCATCCAGAGTTTCTCCCACGAAGCGCGTGCCGCGGCCTCAGTCAACCACCCCAATGCCGCGCAGGTGTACTCATTCGGCGAACAAGACGGCCAATACTACCTCGCCATGGAATTGCTCGAGCGCGGCAGCCTCGACGACCGCATGGCTCGCGTCGGGAAACTCACCGAGAAGGAAGTCCTCGAAATAGGCGTGCAAATCGCCTCCGGCCTGCGCGCTGCGGCCCAGCGCGGGCTGTTGCATCGCGACGTTAAGCCCGGCAATATTCTCTTCGGCGAGAACAATACGCCGAAGATCGTCGATTTTGGCCTCGCCCAAGCGTCGACCACCGCCACGCCCAAGCCCGGCCAATCCTCTTCCGAACCGGTTTGGGGTACGCCCTACTACATCGCTCCGGAAAAACTGCGCGGTCAACCGGAGGATTTCCGCAGCGATATCTATTCGCTGGGTGCCACAATGTTCCACGCACTGGCCGGGCGCGCCCCGTTCGAGGCCGAAACAGCCGATGAGGTGGTCGCCAAACACACCGCCCAACCCGCGTACTCGCTCAAGACCTTTGTGCCAACGGTGCAGGATTACACCGCGCAAGTGATTGGCCGGATGCTGGCCAAGAATCCGGCAGAACGATACGAGAACTACGATGTCTTGATCCATGACCTGCACGAAGCGGAGCGGGTCTTGAAGGCCGCGCAATCGGCCCCGGCGATCGTCTCGGAGACAGGCGAACGCATCACCATTGCTTCCATCCTGAGCACCGTGGCCGCGCTGGTGGTTTGCGTGGCTGTCATCGGTGTGGTCTGGAAGAATCGCGTGAAATGGTTTGGATTGGAATCTCCGGCCGCGCCCGCGGCCTCTTCCTCCATAACGCCATCCCCGCCTGCGCCTGCTGCCCCAACCACATCCTCATCCGCGGGGGAAACTGGCGAGATCGTCGATTTCAGCGAGGACGAGCCCTGGGTGAAAGCGTGGAACGTGGCGGTACTGCAGTTGACGCAAGGCCACTACACGGAAGCATTGCTTGGCTTCGACACCGCCAGGACATTGCTGCGCGGCCATCCCCGGCATCGTCAATGGGTTTTTTTCTTTCAGGGAATTACGCTGGTGGCGGCGGACCGCCAGGCTGAATCGGTGGCCAGCTTTACCGCCGCCGCGGATCCTCTGGTCAAACCGCAGGTCCCCCCCACGATCACGACCGCCAACTTCGTCACGACGCTGGCACAGGCGATGTTGGGCGCCCTGCCGCTGGCGGAATTGGAAAAGGCGGTGCCGAGGATGCCGGCGTGGGCGACCGCACTGACGCACCTGACCGCTGGATTCAAACACATCGAGGGAAATGAATACGCGGCTGCCGCCGAGGAGTTCCGGCAATACAAAGGCGTGGAAACGGACGACAAACAGTCGTGGGCGTTCAATCTCCGACCGTTGGCCGACAAACTGGCCCACGAGTGTGATAACGCCGCGCTGACACTGGACAAGATCGCCAGGCTGAAGAAGGACGGCAAACCCGACGAGGTGATGGAACTTCTGAAATCCGCCGAAGCGAAGACCAGGATCGCGTCATTTAAGACGCTGCTGGGACAGGACGAAGCGGACCTGCAGAAGACGATCGATCAAACCCGCCAGCAGCAGCAGCAACAAGAGAAGCAGGAGGAAGATGCGCGGCACGAACGCGAACAGCGCGAGCAGCAGAAGGCCGCGGATGAAACGAAGCTGCTGCAATCGGCCGATACAGCGGCGATTCCGCTGTGGCAGGCGTATGAATTCAAAGCGGTAGACACGAAATTTGAAGCGCTCACGCCGCAGATCGAGACGGCCGCAACGCATCGCTTGCTTGACCAGAGACGCCTGACGACTTCCCTTCTCACGGAGTTCAAGGCGCAGCTCGCAGCCGATTTTGCGCGTCGTCCGTACGACAGCGCCGGTTTGCAGACACGCAGTTCCGTCCAACTCGCCGGCCGGCTCTCCCGGGCGACCGACACGCAGCTCGTATTCTCGACCCAATATGGCGAGTTGGTCAGCGAATGGCGTGATTTGGCACCGGCGACACTGCAGAAGATCGCCGAGGATTACGCCACGGCATCTACTCAAACCGATAAACCGGAAACCATCGCACGGCGGTATTTGACCCTCGCGGCGTTTTGCAAACAGTACGGGTTGGATCGCGCTGCGGGAATCTACGCCCAACAGGCAATCAAGCTTGCGCCGGCTCTACAGGGACAACTCGACGTCGTCTTCCGCAAGTAAAAGCGCCCCTTCCGGGCGCGACGGTCACCGGTGAGGCTATGGCGCGGGAGCCGTGGTGGGGGGAGCGTTGATCACCAGTTTGTTCACCGCAAGCTTCACGCCCTTGACCGAGTTCACGACCGCCAGAGCGCGCCAACTGGCCTGCAACGACGGGGCGGACCCCTCCAGCGTGACGACGCCATCGTTCACGTTGACGATCACGCTCGCCGTCTCCGCAGGCGCCTCCGACTGCATCCTCCTGCGGATTTCGCGCCCGATCTCTTCATCGGTGTGTTCTTCCTCCACAGCAACGCTCTGGCCCATCGCGCGAAGCTCGGGAGCCGGCGGCTGCTGCGATTGCTGTTGCGCGCAACCGGACAGGACAACAGGAACAACCAGAGATAGAAAGAATCTTCGTTTCATGCGCCCACGCAACCATTCTACGCCGAAGCCCCGCAACTTTCAAAAGATAAACGCGCCGGAAAAAAGGGGACTGGAGATTTTTCCGGACTCGGTTAAGCTGGCGCAATGAATCGATTGCCCCTGCCGTTTGGACAACTGCCGCCGTATTCGCCACGGCGATTTGTGCCGGCTGAGGCCAATCTCGCTGACGCCGCGCAGATTGACCCGCTGTTCGACCGGTTGGAATCGGCGGCGGACGAGTGCGAGACTGCTGCCGAGCTCGAGCAATGGCTGTTGGACTGGGGCGAACTCAGCGCCGCGCTGGACGAGGAGGCGTCGCGGCGATACATCGCGATGACCTGCCACACCGACGACGCGGAGGTCGAGAAAGCCTACCTGCATTTTGTCGAAACCATCGAGCCACGCATCAAACCGCGCCAGTTCCTGCTCGCAAAGATTTATGTCAAACATCCATTGCGCTCGAAACTGGCCAGGCCCCGCTACGAGATCTTCGACCGCGATGCCGAGGTAGCGGTCGAACTCTTCCGCGAAGAGAATGTCCCACTGGAAACCGAGGAAGCCCGGCTCGGCCAGCAATACCAGAAGCTGAGCGGTTCATTAACGGTGCTGTTTCGCGGCGAGGAAAAGACGCTCGTGCAGATGGGCCGTTACCTGGAGGAACCGGATCGCGCGTTGCGCCAGGAGGCATGGGAATTGTCGGCCAATCGGCGGTTGCGGGAGACGGAAAAATTCGACAGCATTTTCAGTGAATTGTTGAAGCTGCGGTTGCAGATCGCCGCCAACACCGGCCTGGCGAACTACGTCGATTACTCCTTCCGCATGAAACGGCGGTTCGATTACACGGCCGACGATTGCCTGAAGTTTCACGATGCCATCGAGGAACATTTCATGCCGTTGGTGCGCGAGCTTCAGGCCCGGCGCCGCGAACAACTCAAGCTGTCCGCCCTGAAACCGTGGGACCTCGCGGTCGACCCGCTGAACCGGCCCCCGTTACGCCCGTTCGAGAACGTCGAGAAACTGGTCGAAGGCACACAACAGATTTTCGACCATCTCGACCGCAAGCTGGGTGCGGAATTCAAAACGATGCGAGAGCTGCGGCTCCTTGACCTCGACAACCGCAAAGGCAAGGCGCCCGGCGGTTATCAGTCGAGTCTCGCTGAATCGCGATTACCGTTCATTTTCATGAACGCCGTGGGCCAGCAGCGCGACGTGGAGACGCTGTTGCACGAGGGCGGTCACGCGTTTCATGCGCTGGCTACACAACCGGAGGACCTCTACGCCTACCGCAACAGCGTGCCCATGGAATTCTGCGAGGTGGCGTCGATGAGCATGGAGTTGTTGGGGAACGAATTCCTCGACGCCTTCTACGCCCCCGCGGAAGTCAAACGGGCGCGCCGCACGCATCTGGAGGGCATCATCGGGTTGTTCCCGTGGATTGCCACCGTCGACGCGTTTCAGCATTGGATTTACACACACCCGAAACATTCGCGGGCGGAACGCACCGCCGCGTGGGTCAAGTTGACGAAACGGTTCGGGGGCGATGTCGATTGGAGCGGCCACGAACTCGTGCGCGCCAATCTCTGGCACCGGCAGCTCCACATCTTCCTGAGCCCGCTCTACTACGTCGAGTACGGCATCGCCCAGCTCGGCGCCCTGCAGGTCTGGGCCAATTCAAAACGCGACAAGCCGGGAGCGCTCCTCGCCTACCAAAACGCCCTCGCCCAGGGCGGCTCGCGTCCGCTGCCCGAACTGTTCCAGACAGCCGGTTGCCGGTTCGATTTCAGCAGCGAAACCATCCGCCCCCTCGCCGACCTCCTGCATCTCGAACTGGCGAAGCTGAGCTAGGCGGTGGGGTGAACACCCCATGGGATCCCGCCCCCTTCCGGCGTACCCTTCTTTCATGAGCCCCATGAATAGAACCAAATGGTCGATTTTGAAGTTTGCCCTGTTGTTAAGCGCACTGGGCATGTTGCTCTCAGGCTGCTTCGTCTTTCGAGGGCATGATGATGACGATGATCGGCAGGATGATCACAGAGATACGCCGTCTCAACATAACGATCATGATCACCAGGACGAATTCAACCATTAATAGGCAATAGAAAACCGCCTCAATGGTGAGGCGGATGCCAGCCGAGATTACGGGAGCCAGTTCGCTTGTTGTAAGCATGTATTGAAACGCGAGCTGGCTCTTTCTTCGCGCAGGCTCGCCGACGACGGGGCGGACGGAGCGGCGAATTTGAATTGACTCAACGGAGGATCGTGGCATTCTAGCGCCACGGTTTCACCAAGGAGGAGCCGTTGATCAAGTTTCGCTGTCTGCGCTGCGCGCAAAAACTGGCTATTGACGACGAAGGCGTCGGTCTCGTCATTTCGTGTACCACGTGCATGGAACAGATGATCGTGCCGTTCCGTTCCACCCCCGAATTTCAACCCGAACCCGTCGACGCAAGCGCCGCAATTCCCGCGACCGTCCTTCCTCCCGACCGGGATCGCTATGGCCTAGTCGAACAAATCGAACCGCGCGTCCCCGAAACCGCCCTCACTGAAATGCGCGCCGGAATGATTCCCCATCTTGCCCGGATGATGATGAACCGACTCGTTCAGGCGCTGATTTCGCAGCGGGCGCACCTGATGAACACGCAGGACGAAGGCACAGGCCGCATCGAGGAGATGGAACAGCGTCTCGCGAAGGTGCAGGCGCAATTCGAACAGCGAGTCCGCGTCTACCAGGAACGCATCGAGCAATTGAAGCGGGACCTGGCTGTCAAAGAACAGGAAAACCTCGAGCTGATGCGGACCAATTTCAAACTCGCCCGCCAGAACGTCGAGCCCGAGAAGGTGGGAGCCGCCACTCAGTGGACGCCCATCGATCTGAAGGCCCGCGTGCGGTTTTTGGTGTAGCGGATCCTTCCTGTAGCGGCGGTCTATGACCGCCGACATTTCGAGAAGACATGAACGACCGGCGCTCATAGAGCGCCGCTACAGTTACGAAACCGGCGCCTTCTGCTGCGCGCGCAGCGCATGCTCATAACACTGCAGCGCTTCGCCGTAGCGTTCCAGCCGGTTGAACACCCCCCCCTTGGACAGGTACGCCATCGTCATCGACGCATCCAGCGCGATCGCGCGGTCGTAGCAATCGATCGCCTCGTCGAGCTTGCCGAGTTTCTCCAGCGCCGCGCCCTTTTTGACAAACGCCTCGGCATTGGTCGGATCAATGGCGGTCACCTCATCGAAACAGGCCAGCGCCGTGTCCGACTGCTGCAGATTCAGCAACGCCTGGCCCTTGCCCAGCAACAGCGCGATACGCGCAGCCCGATCCACGCCGGGTCGGGCGGAAGTGGCGGGAGCAGCGTCGGCCAACGACGCAGCGGAATCAACGGCGGTCTCCGAACCAGCCGCCCCGTTTGCCGGCAATGGATCCACATCCTCGGTCGACGCCGTTTCCAGTTCGTTCATCCGCCTCTCGAGCCGTTCGATGGTGGACAAGAATCGCGCGCTGGATTGTTGCGCCGGGTCGGCCGTCACCAGATGCGTGTCGCCCGTGCCCAACGCCCCGGCAATCGGCTGCCCGTGGCCCAACGGCACGCCGAACGGATGCGCATCGGCGAATTCAGCGCGACGGTTCATCGACCGCAACAGGAACAACGCGAACAACAGCATTCCGCAAAAACCCACCCCGGCAAACACCGACACGATCACCAATGTAAACCGGTGTGAACTTTGCAGTGTTTCCAGTTCATGCTGGCGTTCGGTGGTCAACTGATCTTCGATTTGTTTCAGGCGCGCTTCGAGGGCTTCCTGGTTGCGTTTGGCAGCGGCCTCGGCATCGGCGCGCGCGGTTTCAATGGCGTGATTGGCGGCGGTGGCTTCGTCGCGGGCCTGTTCGACCGCGTGCAACGTGGCCTGTTGCTGCTGTTGGATTTCCTGGTAACTGTCCACCACGTGGCGCGCCCAGGCCTGTTCTTCGGCGGCCGCGGCAGCAGCCATGGGTGTGGTGTTGGTTTCGGCGAACGCGACGGTAGACCCGACGAAAAACGCGATCGCCACGACTGCGAGACTGACGTCAAATCTTCGCATACTCCAGAGGTTCCCCCGACGCCGAACGTAGGAGATTCCTGCCCAAAAAGCAATTCCAAATTCCGCCACAGGCTGGCAATCTGTCATGGATTCACCTCGCGCGAAATCACTTTGTACTTCACTTGGCTGCATTGGTGGGTGCGATCCGTCATGATTCATGAGCAGTTTTGCCGCCTTCCCCCCTCCAGAAAAAATTAAGGTCTGATTAGGCCCGATTAGCTCCCAGTAGGCCCGATTAGGCCGGATTCGTCGGCCTAAGGCGTGGCGAAGGCGGAGCAGAATAGGATTTGCACAACCGAATCCACCCCCGAGTCGTGGCACCCGCTTTGCAGGACACGCGCCCCTCGTGCCGTCGTTTACGGAGTTGGCAACCGCCCCGATGTTGTATTCGGGGCAACCCTCCCGGCAAGCCGTCTCCGCTGTAGCCGCGGGCGCTGACCGCGGTCCTCGCCCCGTGGCCAACCCGGCCCCCGCCGCCGGACCTATTTCTGTTCCGTACTTCATCTTTCGCCCGCCACTCTACCATAAACAACCTAAGTTATGATAGTAAAATCTGTTAGTGTAGTTACTCTGGTCAGAAATCGTCAAAAGTAACCAAAGTGCCCAAAGCAACCGATCTGTAGACCCCATTTCAGACGACATTCGAAATATTTCAATACTAG
>CAZAQZ010000081.1:0-9683 GCA_964487175.1 uncultured Verrucomicrobiota bacterium
GATGAAGGTTTTAATGATTTCGATTGGGAAAACCGAAGTGAAAACATGGCAAGACTTGGCCGTGAATCAGACCCAATCGTACCTCATCGGGCCTAGTAAGACCTAATCGTGCCTTAATTTTTTTCCGGGGGAACCAGATGAGAGCGATCGATGGATGCTCGGGGCTTGACAGCACAAAGGCCCCCTGCTATAAGCGTCTCCCAGTAAGGAGGTTGCAGAGCGTGAGCCGGGGAACTCGCGCGCACGGGCGTGGCTTTGTTGAGCCTGTGCGGATCGCATCCTGCGTAGTGTCCCCGCCAAACGGCGTTCCATTGTTCATTATGGCAAAGCGGAAGATTGAAAAATATCTGACGAGCCAGTTCGAGAAACACGTCGCGCGCCACAGTCTCGAGACGGAGCAAAAATACCGGGCGCGTGACATCGACGCCATTCGCAGGCGATTGATCAAACTGCGCGCGCGCCGCACGGCCAAGGGATACGAGCGCAACGAGTTGTTCGACAGCGGTGGCGCGTTGCAGAAGCTGGGACGCAAACTTCGCCTCCGTCGCCATGGCGCAAACAAATCGGTGTTGACCCTGAAAGGGCCGCGGATGGGCGGCGTCCACAAGCAACGAATGGAAGTGGAGACCCGTGTTGATTACGAAGCCGCCAAGCGAATTCTGGAGTTGCTGAATTTCCGGGTGTGCGAGACCTACAGCAAGTTCCGCGAAGAATACAAACTCGATTCCTGCGCGGTATGCCTCGATCTGATTCCCCCTTGCGGATGGTTCGTGGAGATTGAGGGGACGCGAAAACATATTGTGTCAGTCGCGCGCAAATTGCGGCTGAAGAACGCGGACCGCGAGCGGCGGTCCTACCGGAGAATCATCAAGGAGCAATCCCTGATGCGGCAAGCCGCATAACGGGGCGATGAATGAACGATTTCTGAAACAGGAGACGATATGAAATTACTGGTTGTGGATGATGAGGCCGCCATTTGCGAAATGCTCAAGGAATATTTTGAGGACAGCATGTCCTGCCGCGTTCTCACGGCCACATCTCCTTCGAGCGCGCTGCTTCTGCTCGAAAAGGAGCAACCCGAGGGAATGCTTTTGGATTTGAACTTCCGATCGAAGCTCAATGGATTCGACATCTTGAAGAAGGCAGCCGCGATCAGTCCCTCCACGAAAGTCATCATGGTCACGAGCGTGAATGATTTCGAATCCGTTGAAAAGGCGGTGCAACTCGGCGCGGTCGATTACGTCACCAAACCGTTCACGATGGACTATTTGGAGGACACGGTCCGGACAAAGATCGCCAGCCTGCTGGTTTTCGCCGAGTAACTCGAACCTGGCGCAATCAGGAAACCTGATTGACCATGCCGCGTTTACTTCTTCTTCACGAACACCAGCGAGGCGGAGTTGATGCAATAGCGCAGGCCGGTCGGCGGCGGGCCGTCGTCAAACACGTGACCCAAATGCGCGCCGCATCTCTTGCAGAGCAGTTCCGAGCGCGACATGCCGAAGCTGGTGTCGGTGTCGGTCTCGATGTTCTCCTGCGCGATGGGGGTGAAGAAGCTCGGCCAGCCGGTGCCGGACTCGAATTTGTTGTCGGACTTGAACAGGGCGGTCCCGCAACAGACGCAGCGATAAATACCGGCCTCGTGATTCTTCCAAAATGCCCCGCTGCAGGCCCGCTCGGTTCCCTTCTGGCGGGTGATTTCAAATTGCTCGGGCGTGAGTTGCCTCCGCCATTCCGCATCGGTCTTGACGATCCGGTCCACGGTCACCACGCCTGTCCTGTTGCCTGCGTCGTCGAACTCGACAATGTTCACTTTGCCGCCTCCTGTTTTATCGGACGCCCCCCGCGCCGATTGACCGCAGCCTGTGATGAAGAGGGAACTGATCAATCCAACACCGGCGGATGCTGCAACCATCCCACTCCAGAACAGGCACTTCGAAAGGGTTGTTCTCATTATGTCATTAGATGATCGAGCGCCGCTTTTGGTTCAACCATTTCACTGCCACGGGGGGACTTTCCTGTTGAAAAAGGCTCATTGCGTCTGCATAATAAAATCGGCCTGCCGGAGCGTGTTTGGGGTCTGGACGTAACAGGTGGCGATATGTCGAGAAGCGTTATCCACTGGCTTGAACAGAGATCGAGAGTCGCATTGACCGCAGCGGGATTGCTGGTTGTCCTGATTGTGGGGACGATGGACCATCTGACCCCGGCATCGATGAGCTTCGCCATCCTGTATCTCGTGCCTGTGTTGATCGTCACCTGGTTTGCCGGCAGGGGGGCGGGAGCTGTCATCGCCTGTGCCAGCGCCATTGCCTGGCTGATCGTGAACCGGGAGCAGGCAGATCCAAGAATGCCCGCGTTCATTCCCTACTGGAATGCGATAAGCGGGCTCGTTGTGTTCCTGGCCGTCGTGGTGCTGATGTCGGTGGTCAAGGCGTTGAATGAGGGCCTGGAAGACAAGGTCGAGCAACGAACAGGAGAGTTGAAATCCGAGGTGGCGCAGCACCAGCGGACGGAGGAATTGCTGCGCACGAGCGAGCAACGATTTCGCCAGTTGGCGGAGGCCATCAATGAAGTGTTTTGGATGACGGACGTCACCAACTCGCAGGTGATCTACGTCAGTCCCGGCTATGAAGTGATCTGGGGCCGCACCTGTGCCAGCCTGTACGCGGAGCCAAACTCCCGGCTTGATGCGATTCATCCCGAAGACCGTGAACGAGTCCAGCGCGCGGCGTCAACCAGCCGCCTCGATGGCGGTTACGATGAGGAATACCGCATTGTCCGGGGCGACGGCAGCATCCATTGGGTTCGCGACCGCGCTTACCCCATCTACGACAAGGCGGGTGCCGTCTATCGCATCGCCGGAATCGCCGAGGACATAACCGAGCGCAAACGCCTGGAGAAAAAAGTCCTCGAAGTCAGCGACCAGGAACAGCGCCGGATCGGACAGGACCTGCACGATGGATTGTGCCAGCATCTCACGGCAACCATGATTGCCAGCAAGATTCTGCAGGAGGAACTCTCCCACCAGTCATTGCCACAGGCGGCACAAGCCGGACAAATCGCCACATTCATCGAACGCGCCATTCATCAGGCGCGGGGCGTGGCGCGCGGACTCGATCCGGTCAAGATCGCCACGAACGGGTTGATGTCCGCGCTGGAGGAACTGGCGAACACGATTCGGACGATGCATCGCATCGATTGCCTGTTCCAGCCGGATGATCCCGTGCTGATTGATGACGATGCGGCGGCCATTCACCTCTACCGGATTGCCCAGGAGGCTGTGAACAACGCGGTCAAACACGGCAGGCCGTCGCATATTGAAATTGGACTGTCCACCATGGACGAGAAGATCGTTCTGACCATCAAGGACGACGGCATTGGGTTGCCCAAAGCCCCCGATCGGGCCAGTGGAATGGGATGGCAGACAATGCATTACCGCGCGCGCATGATCGGCGCCACGCTTGAGGTGCGCCGGGCCCCGGAGGGCGGCACCGTCGTTACCTGTACATTGCTCAAAACTCCGGCAGTTAAACCCACCAAGAAAACCATGGAACCAGCGGCATGAAGAAATCGAGGATCCTCGTCGTGGACGACCATCCCATGGTGCGGGAATGGCTCGCGCAACTGATCAACCGGGAAGCGGACATCACCGTCTGCGGGGAGGCGTCGGATGCCGACCAGACATTCAAGGCCATCGCGGCCTTGAAGCCGGACATGGCCATTGTCGATTTGACAATGAAAGACAGCCAGGGGACGGAATTGGTTCGCGAACTCGGGCAACGGTTCAAGGAATTGCCCGTCCTGGTGCTATCGATGCACGACGAATCGCTTTACGCCGAGCGCGCCATTCGCTCCGGCGCCAAGGGCTATATCACCAAGCAGGAGGCGGGGGATCAAATCCGGAAGGCGATCCGCGCCGTCCTGAAAGGGGAGATTTACATCAGCGAAGCGCTGGCCAGCAAACTGATCCGGACCATTGCCACCCGTCCTCCCGATGCTCCTGCGCTTCCAGTCGACAGCCTCAGCGAACGGCAACTCGAACTCCTGCGGTTGATCGGGCGTGGCCACACCACCAACCAGATCGCGGAGGAATTGGAGTTGAGCGTCAAGACGGTGGAAGGCTACATCGCGCGCATCAAGGAAAAACTGGGCGTTGCGACGGCCAACGAACTTCTCCAATACGCCATCAAGTTCAACAAGGCCGTTGGAGATTGAAGATCCGGTCGGGCATCTGCCTGTCCGTCCAGAATCAAAACGTCAGAGGATCGCGCGGGGGGTCCAATCCCCGCGCGTCCTCCACGGAGGAGGAGCCAGCAGTATGGCAAACGACTGACTCTCCGATTGGCCTAGGCGTCGTAGTACATGTGGAATTCCCACGGGTGCGGACGCAAGCGGATTTGGTCCTGCTCCTTGCGCTTCATATCGATCCACGTCTCGATCACGTCATCGGTGAACACATCGCCTTTCAACAGGAAGTCGTGATCCTTGGCCAGCGCGTCGCAGGCCTCCGTCAAGCTGCCGGGCATCGACGGAACCTTCTTCAATTCCGACGGCGACAATTCGTAGATGTTTTTGTCCAGCGGCTCGCCCGGATCAATGCGGTTCTGAATGCCATCCAAGCCGGCCATGAGCATGGCGGAGAACGCAATGTACGGGTTGGCCATCGCATCCGGCGGACGATACTCGATGCGCTTGGCTTTCGGGCTGGGCGAGTACGTCGGGATACGAACGGCGGCCGAACGGTTACGGGAACTGTACGCCAGGTTGACGGGCGCTTCGAAGCCGGGCGTCAGACGCTTGTAGCTGTTGACGGTCGGGTTGGAGAATGCCGCGATGGCCTTGGCGTGTTTCAGGATGCCGCCGATGTAATGGAGGGCGAGCTTGCTGAGACCGGCGTACTCGCTCCCGGCGAACAGGGGTTTGCCCTTCTTCCACAAGCTCTGGTGCGTGTGCATGCCTGAGCCGTTGTCACCGAACAGCGGTTTAGGCATGAAGGTCACGGTCTTATTATGGCGTTTGGCGACGTTCTTGGTGATGTATTTGTAGAGCAACATGTCGTCGGCCATTGAGACCAGGTTGTTGAAACGCAGATCGATCTCGGCCTGGCCGGCAGTGGCGACTTCGTGGTGCTCGCGTTCCACCGTCAGCTTGCACTCCTTCATGACCATGATCATCTCGTTGCGGATGTCCACCAGCGCGTCGATGGGCGCCACGGGGAAGTAGCCTTCCTTGTGGCGGATCTTGTGGCCGAGGTTGGGGGACTCATCGCTCCCGGTGTTCCAGATGCCTTCAACGGAATCGACAGAATAGAAGCCGGTATTGGAGGTTTGACCGTAGCGGACGTCATCGAAGATGAAGAACTCAGCTTCGGGGCCGAAGTACGCCGTGTCCGCAATGCCCGTCTGTTGCAGGTGCGCCACCGCTTTGCGGGCGATGTTGCGCGGGTCGCGCGTGTACGGTTCGTGGGTGATCGTGTCCGCCGCATCGGCAACGAGGCTCAACGTGGTGACCTGCGGGAACGGATCGAGGATGGCCGTTTTCGGGTCGAGGAACAACAGCATGTCGCTGGCCTCGATCGATTTCCAGCCGCGGATGGACGAGCCGTCGAATCCGACTCCTGCCTTGAATGTTTCCTCCTCCAATTCCGCCACCGGCATGCAGAAGTGCTGCCAGGTGCCGAGGAAATCGCAGAACTTGATGTCCACAAGCTGCACGTTTTTGCTCTTGCAGAGCGCCAAGACTTCTTTTGGTGTCATTACTCCCTCCTCTCCCGGTGCGTGACGCACGGGCTTTGGTTGGTTGTTGGTCGTTTCTTAAACGGCTGTGGAAAACCCGGGAGGTCACCGCTGTGGATGACCTCCCGGACCAATGCAGCTCTTACACCGTTACGCTACCACCGACATGGTCGCGGCGGATGGCTTGGCGGACAGCAACACCTCTTTGCCTTTCGACTTGCTGCTCTTGAGGAAGTAGATGGCGCCATAAATGCCCCAGAACGCGACGACGGCCAGGGCGATATATGACTCATGCCAACTCATGCCGGCGACCGTGAACGGCCCGACCAGATAGAACAGCATGCAGCAGAGGTTCGCCAGCAGCCCGAACAACGGGATGACCACGTGCTTGAACCCGCTGAAGGTGTGATGTTCCTTGAACGCCACCATGGCGATCCAGCAGGTGATCATGTACAGCAGGAACGTGCCGAAGTTGCTGATCAGCGTCACGATCAGCAGTGTGTTGGGCAGCGACACGTATTTGTCCGGCGAGAAGATGCCGAAGCTGTACCAGATGTTGTGATACTTCGGGTCCAGCGCCGCCGGCGCCGAAGACTGGGCGCCCAGATACAACGTGGTCGTGATGATGCCGACGAAGATCGACAGGATCGACAGCGTCCAGACGGCGCGATACGGCGAGAGCGTCTTGCCGTGCAACAGACCGAAATGCGATGGCACTTCGTCGTCACGACCCATGGCGTAGGTTACACGCGCGCCGGTGTTGAGGCAGGACAACGTGGTGCCAATCAGTGCCAGGAACACCGTAAACGCCTGCACGAGCATGAACGCCCGCCCGGCCGCGTAACTGCCGAACATCCACGAACCAACGAGGACCATCATGTCACCCAAGGGCGCGCTCGAAGCCCCTGCGCTGGACAGGGTGTAGCCGTTGTGCAGGAAATAGTTCGCCGCGAAATACTCGAACAGGTAACAGACCGCTCCCTGAATCGCCAGGGACAGCAACACCGCCCTCGGAATGTCCTTCTTCGGGTGCTTTGCCTCCTCACCCATCGCGGTGACTGACTCGAACCCGACCAGCAGCAGGATCGCGATGCACGCCTGGATAAAGACGAAGTTGAATCCATGCGGGGTAATGACCGACTTGGCGTTCGGATGCCAGTTGAAGGTGGAAATCTTTGTCGCCGGATCCGTCGTGGTGCCTCCGTCAGCGCCGTAGTCCACTGTAAACGGCGCGGCCAGTTTGACATCGGTCACCGGCTTGCCGTCTTTGTCGGCGGGAACCGGGTTGCCGTCCTTGTCCTGTGAATCCTGCATTTGCATTTGGAAAGTCGGCTGACCCTTGTCGTCGAGAATCGGCTTGTTGTTGGCGTCCACTGCCGGCACGGGTTTGCCGTTGGAATCAAGGACCGGTTGGGGAACTCCCTTGTCGTCCTTCACGACTTCCTGGGCAACCTGATAGGTCACCGCCACGCCATTGGACAGGTGCCAGCCCACGGAGCCCTGCTCATGCCGCGTCCGGTAGGCGATGGCCATGAGTGAAAACACGACCAGCGCGGAGATCTGAATGATGTTGATCGCCATATTGACGGCCGTCGTGCCATTCACACCGCGGTAGGCGATGTAGCCGACGCCTAGGGAGAACACCGCGCAGAAAAGCCACATCATCAGCGGACTGTTGTACGCAGAACTGAAGGTGTCCGGCCAAAACTGGTTCGCCAGATACCCGGCCAGAATCGCCGTCACACCCACCATCAAGCCCGGGTAGACCCAATAATACAGGTGACTGGCCCAACCGGTGACGAACTTGACGAGCCGCGCGAACTTATAGGCGTGCGTCTTGGACAGGAACGCCTGCTCGGCGTACAGGTACGAAGACCCGGCGCCCGGGAACAGCTTGGATAGTTCGGCGTAACTGATCGCTGTTGCGAAGCACAGCATCAGCGCGCTGAGCAGGCCGAACCACATCGCAACGCCGGCCATCGGCGCGCCGTACAGCGCTTGCTCCTGCAATGTTAACCACAAGAATGCGCCTGGCGCGATTAGCGCCATCGCGTTAATGGTCAGCCCCGTCAATCCCAGCGTTGCTTTGGACGACGGCGGCGGCCCTGCCTGTTGAGTGTTCTCAGCCATAGTTGGTTTTGCTCCTCCGTTTAGTTTGTTCCTGGCTTCTTGGATCTGCCACGTTTTTGGCCCGTCTCACTCGCTCTGGACAGGCGCATGGCAAAGGCCTCTTGCAGTCACCGTGCCAGCCGCTTTTTTCGTATGCGAATGGTTTGTGTAATTGACTGGATTGCAGTATGTTGGGTAATGGATAGACGCAGCGGTGTGCGGTTTTAAGAGACGAGATTTTGCCAGCGCGTTTATAAACAGACAATTGTCAAGATTTTTATGAGAGGTAGGGCACTCTCAGATGATGGGAGGGTTAAACCCGTCAGATGTCTGATCGACGCACTACCGGAGACAGGGGGATCACCCGGTCGGGGCGGAGAAGTTTGTTAAAACCGGATGGACAGATCGAGAGCGGCACCGAGATTGTCCACGCTGTAGCGGAACTCTGGCTGGTTTGAGTTGTTGTAGGCATACGTGGCGTAGGCGCGAACCATGACGTACCGATTGAATGTACAGTTCAGGGCCGCGCTCAGAAGATAATCAAGATCCGTGCGGCTGGATTGAAAATACTCTCGCAACCGAACCCTAGTCAAATACTGGGCACTCAGGGGACCTATCAATCGCACATTGAGTCCGGCATATATGGCGTTATCCCATTCCGCGAGGTCGGACGGGCTGGACGGCAGCCAGTCCTCCTGATATCCGTAATACAGAGACGCGTTCCGGGTCAATGGTGTGCTTCGCCAAAGACCGAGTTCGGCGTCAAATTCCCTGTAGAACTCACCGTCATTGCCTTCAGAATACGCGCGGCTCGCAGAAAAGTCGCCGTAGAGGTTGAACCAGTCCATCACGGGAGTGGCAAAACTCAGGCCGGCGGTTTGGGTATCGAAGTCCAGGGCGCTTTGCGTGCTGTAGCAGACAAACTGCTGGCGCACATACAACGCGGGGGAGAACTGTTGGAGCACAGGCGGCGTGAATGAGACGCCCAGGGTTTGAAAGAGCAATTCGTCGGACACAGGATGATGGGGGCTCAGCGCGACGTTGGAGCTGTACAGAACCTCAGTATCGCTGGACAACGAGAACAACGGTTGCTTCCGGCGTCGCAACACAATTTGCGGGCCCAAATCCTCGGTCTCACCCGCTTCACCCACCTCTACTGGACCGGGGACTTGAACAATGTTCGTCTCCGCAGCCGGTGGTGCAAAGGGCTCGATCTGGCGCATCCGGTATTCCTGCGCCGCCAGGCGTGTGCAGGCAAATGAGAAAAGCTGGATCCCCATCAGCACGACAACGGCCTTGCCTACATTTCCGCCTGCATTCATCAAGAGCCGGGACTGTGTCGTTTGGATTCTCATCGGGATGCGCGTTCTAAGGACGGATCAGATATCCGCCCCCGCCTTGGATTGGTTGGGAGCCGGGGAGCGGCCGGTTAGACAGAAGGAAGCCATCCCCGACGGGCACAATGCTGCCTTGAGCTATTGAGGGGTTCTGCGCGGGCGGATCGGAGATGCCTTGCGAGCCGGTCGAGGGATTTGGCGAGTAAACGGTCGGCCCGCCACCCGAACCCTGGAGAATCCCCTTTCCTATATCAGACTGCTGTTGCTTCACTGCTTGCTTGATCAGCCGCAAGCTGGGCAGGGGATTGTAAAACCCCGTGATAATTCCCGAGCGATCCAACAGCACCGCCAAATCGACGTCCTGAACCGGCGCGAGACATGGTTGATCGGAGTACTGGGCGATCATCTGGCCTGCGCTGATTGATTCGTGGTCCACCGGACACTTCGCGCCGGGGTGAGTCAGGCGCACTGTCCCGTGGCCTTCGAGAAAAATCACCTT
>CAZAQZ010000082.1:0-9631 GCA_964487175.1 uncultured Verrucomicrobiota bacterium
AATAGCACGATTCTTCGAGTGAACCGTCCCCATCGTGCGGCTTGAAGGTGCCATCGGGCTGCAGCGATTCCGCGAGGCACCACCGAATCATTTTGTCGATTTCGCTGGCGATGGCCTTTTTCTGGGCATCAGTCGCGTACGGCCAGCCCAACTTGAAGAGAACGACGGCGTCCATGCTGTGGTGGTTCCAATACTGGCCGCCGTAGAGCCAGCCGACCGGGAAATTCAAATCCTTTACCGCCAGCGCGGTGTCGAGCACCTTGGGCCAGTCAGGCACGTCACCGTGCAGATAGCTGATCGTATGAAACGTCATGCTCAGGTCATCCACAAACACAGTGTGCCCGTCGCGAATGTACTGCGGCCCCCACCAACCCGTGTCCGGATTGCGCAGCCGATGCAGGAGAAGATCCATCAGCGTCTTCTTCAATCGCGGGTCCCACTCGTATCCATTTGGCTTATCCCGCAGGATCAGCCGCATGAGGTCGGACAGCGATTCATTGAACTCCGCGAGGTGATCGACTCCAGTGTGCGGGATGTCCGAAACCGAAACGGCTGCGAAATAATCGGCGAGTTTTTCCGGAGAATTAACCCGGTCAAGGAACCGGAGCGGGTATTTGGATGGCTTGTTCCAGTTCTCTTGTTTGTCGAAATGATCGTAGGTTGCGTTGAGTTTGAAATACCAGAGCGTCTGACATTTCCCCCAACTGCCATCTTCAGGATTCTGTTCGTCGGCGGCACCCGCGCCGATTTCCGGATGGGCCAGGCTCTCTTCCAGGTCATGGAGCCGTTGATCGATTCGCTTGAAATCGGCGGTCGAGTAATACGACCACAAGATGTCCTTGAGAATCTGCTGGGAACAGGTGGTGTCCTTGCCGGCGGCTTCCAGCGCGTACACCTGTTTGCCGAGCGCGCGGGCTTTGGCGAGCCGGTCGGCCCGTTCCTCCTTGAAGTGGGGATCGAATTGGAGGAATTCCTGCTGGCGCCGTTCCTTTTGTTCGAGATCGGCGCGCGGCGCTTGAGAAACCAGCGGGGCAGGGGCCGCGAGTGAACTCAGACCGAAGAGCAGCGCCAGTAACACGGGAACGGAAGCTGTGGAAACACGCATCAATCTTCTCCTGACAAACCTATTACCCGAATCGCCGTGAGCTGACCAGCGAAATGCAGGCAGCGGCGCGGATCTTGACAGGGGAATCGCGTATGCCTACTGTCCCTCGGTTGGACAAATGATTTAAGGAGGCAATTCATGAGAATGTGCTGGCTAACATTTGCTGTGGCTCTATGTTGTTCAATGACAGCACAGGCGCAATTACACACCGAGTCGGTCGAATACAAGCAGGGCGACACAACCCTGAAGGGGTATCTCGCGTACGATGCCTCGATCAAAGGCAAGCACCCCGGCGTGCTCGTTGTCCCCGAATGGTGGGGCCTGAATGATTACGCGAAGAAACGCGCGGAGCAGTTGGCCGGACTCGGCTACGTGGCAATGGCCGTCGATATGTATGGAAACGGCGCTTCGACCACTGACCCGAAGGAAGCGGGTGCAATGGCCACGAAGGTGAAGGGCGATCGGCCCCTGATGCGCGAACGCGTCAATGCAGCGCTTGCCACGTTGAACAAGAATCCGCTGGTGGATTCGGCGCGTGTGGCCGCGATTGGATATTGTTTCGGCGGAACGACGGTGCTGGAACTGGCGCGTAGCGGCGCGGACGTTGCCGGTGTCGTCAGTTTCCACGGCGGACTCGATACGCCGATGCCCGCCATACCGAATGGCATCAAGTGCAAGGTGCTGGTCTGCCACGGGGCCGACGACGCATTTGAACCCCCCGAACAGATCGCCGCGTTCCAAAAAGAGATGAAAGATGCGGGCGCGGATTGGCAAATGAACTTCTATTCCAAAGCCGTTCATGGATTTACGAATCCGGACAATAAGAACAGTTCCATGAAAGGCGTGGCGTATAATGAAGAGGCCGATAAGCGTTCCTGGGCGGAAATGAAGCAGTTTTTTGCTGAAATTTTCAAGTAAACAGCTTCGCATCGCGATGCCGTGGCGGGACTTGGCGTGTTGCTTGCTGATGTGACGGGCGATGGCTTTATGACCGGCATGACACGATTGGCTATTATTGACGGAATTCGGACGCCGTTCTGCAAGGCGGGGACGGATTTGAAACCGCTGCCCGCACAGGAACTGGGCCGCGTCGTCGTCACCGAACTGATCGAGCGCACTGGCCTCGACAGTCGCAAGATTTCGCAGGTGATTTTCGGCAACGTCGCGCAGCCGCCCGAAGCAGCCAACATCGCGCGCGTCATCGCACTCAATGCCGGCATCCCGCAGGAGATTCCCGCGTACACGGTCCACCGCAATTGCGCCAGCGGCTTCGAGGCGATCACCAGCGCCTACGAAAAGATGATGGCGCGTCATGGCGATGTGTTCATCGTCGGCGGCACGGAAAGCATGTCGAACATTCCGCTGCTGTTCCAGACCGGCGCAGCCGACAAATTCGCCGCGCTGAACAGGGCAAAGTCGGTCTTCGGGAAAATCCGCGTCGCGCTGTCGTTTCGGCCGGGCGATTTCAAGCCGCGCATCGGGTTGATGATGGGGCTGACTGATTCCGTGTGCGGACTGAACATGGGTGAAACCGCCGAGGTTCTCTACCGCGACTTTGGAATTCCGCGCGAGGAACAGGACGCGTTCTCGCTGGAGTCGCATCAACGCGCGGTGAAAGCCCGCGACAAACACCGCGAAGAGATTTGCACCGTCTATCTCCCGAAGGGCAAATTCGCCCAACTCGACAACGGCGTGCGCGAGCAGCAATCGATGGAAGCCCTCGCGAAACTCAAGCCGGCGTTCGACAAACGAAACGGCACGGTCACGGCGGGCAATTCCTCGCAGATCACCGATGGAGCGGTGGCGTTGCTCGTCACGAGCGAGGAAAAGGCCCGCGAACTCGGCGTGCAACCGCTCGGTTATCTCCGCGGGTACGCCTACACAGGCGTCGATCCGTCGCGGATGGGACTTGGGCCTGCCTACGCAATCCCGAAGGCGCTCGACAGCGCGGTCGTTCGCTGGGACGACGTTCAGCTGATCGAAATCAACGAGGCATTTGCCGTGCAGGTGCTGGCCTCGGAGCTGGTGTTGCGCAAGGAATTTGGAATGAAGATCAATCGCGACCTTCTCAACGTCAACGGCGGCGCGATCGCGCTGGGTCATCCGGTCGGCGCGAGCGCGGCACGACTGGTGCTGACGTTGCTGAAGGAAATGAAACGCCGCAACCTGAAAACCGGCATCGCCTCGGCTTGCGTCGGCGGTGGCCAGGGGGCGGCACTGGTGCTGGAGCGCTGACATATGGACGCGGTACGACTCGATACAGACGCCGACGGCATCGCTTGGATCACGTTCGACGATCCCGACGAGAAGGTGAACCTTCTCAGTTCGATGTCCGTTGCGCAGCTCGATTTGATTCTCGAAGAACTCATGCGCAAGAAGCCGAACGCCATCGTGCTGATCAGCGGCAAACCCGACGTATTCATTGCCGGCGCCGACATCAAGGAACTGGCGAGGATTCGCGACGCCGACCACGGCGCGGAACTCTCGCAGGCCGGCCATGAGATCCTCAACAAGATCGCAACCCTCGGCGTGCCGAGTGTTGCCGCAATCCACGGCGCGTGTCTTGGCGGTGGATGCGAACTGGCGCTGGCCTGTGACTTTCGCGTGGTGACCGATGAACGCAAAACGCAGATCGGGCTGCCCGAAACGCAACTCGGCATCATCCCGGGTTGGGGCGGCACGCAGCGGTTGCCGCGGTTGATCGGACTGCGCGCGGCGCTGGGCATCATCGTGCCGGGCAAGAGCGTTGACGGCGTGAAGGCGTTGAAGATCGGGCTCGCAGACGCGGCTGTACCATTGGTCGCGTTGCGTGACACCGCGAAACAATTTGCTTTGGGCCGGCGCAAGGCGCGGCGCAAGTTCATGCTGTGGGGGAACAAGCCGCCGTTCCGCGGATTCATCTGCAAGGCCGTCCGCAAGCAAGTGCTCAAGAGCACCCGCGGTTTTTATCCCGCGCCGTTGCGCGCGATTGATGCGGTCGAGCAGGGACTCGCCAAAGGGGATCTCAAGGAAGCCCTCGCGCTGGAATCGAAGATGTTCGGTGACGTATCGGTCACGTCGCAGTCGAAGAATTTGATCCGCGTGTACTTCCTGCGGGAGAAGTACGCGAAATTGAAACTTATGGACGTCGAGCCGCCGAAGAAGAAGATCGAGAAAATCGGCGTGCTGGGCGCGGGCGTGATGGGGGCGGGGATTGCCCACTGGTGCAGCGCGCGCGGGCTGACCGTGCGGTTGAAGGACATGAAACCCGAATTCGTCGCCGCCGGCATGAAACGAATCGAGGAGTTGTACCGCGAAGGCGTGAAACGGTGCAAGATGAGCGCGCTGGACGCGGAGCATGGCCGGCAGCGCATCCATCCGACGACGGATTATTCGGGCTTCGCGCGATGCGATTTGGTGATCGAAGCGGTGCTCGAGAATATCCAGGTGAAGGCGCCGCTGTTCCGGGAACTGATGACCCAGGTGAATCTGAATTGCATCGTTGCCTCAAACACATCGGCGATCCCGATTGATGAACTGGCCGAGGCATCGGGCCGGGCCGAGCGATTCGTGGGCATCCATTTTTTCAATCCGGTTCATAAAATGCCGCTGGTGGAAATTGTGCGCGGGACAAAGACCACACCGGAAACGGTGGCGGTGGCCGTCGAATTCGCCAAGCAGCTCAAGAAGCTTCCCGTTGTCGTGAAAGGGTCGCCCGGGTTCCTGGTGAATCGCGTGTTGATGCCGTACCTCAACGAAGCCGGCAAGATGCTCGAGGAAGGCATCAGCGTTGAAGCCATCGACGAAGCCATGCTGGATTTCGGGATGCCCATGGGACCGTTGCGGTTGATCGATGAAGTCGGCATCGACGTGGCAGCGGACGTGGCCACCGAACTCGCCGAGGCGTTCAAGGACCGCATGACGGTCTCGCCGATCCTGCACCGGATGATCCTTGAGGAATACAAGGGACGCAAGGGCGGGGCGGGCTTCTACATTTACAGGGGCAAGGACGTGACGCTGAATCGCGACTGCCGGAAGTTCGTTAAGGCGCAGCCAAAGGAGATTGACGCCAAAACCATCCAGCGTCGGCTGCTAACGGTGATGATTGACGAGGCGCGTCTTTGCATGCAGGAGGGCGTCGTCAGCAGCGAAGACGACATCGATGCCGGCATGATTTTCGGGACCGGTTTCCCGCCGTTCCGCGGCGGACTGGTCAAATACGCGCGCGACAACGCGCTGTGGGTCACGCCGCAATCCGAGTTGTATACGGGCATCCCATTCCCGACGACCAGCTAGGGCGATTCGCGTCTCACCCGGAAGAACCCCTGCAACAGCTCGCGCGCCTCGATCTCCTTCACGCCCGCCACCACTTCGACCGTATGGTTCAATCCCTTCGCTGACGTAATCGGAAACACGGAACCCGCGCCGCCCGCCCGTTCGTCGCGCACGCCGAACACCAGCTTCTTGACGCGCGACAACACGATGGCCCCCGCGCACATCGGGCAGGGTTCCTTGGTCACGAACAGCGTCGTGCCCTCCAACCGCCAATCACCGACCACGCTGGCCGCCTGCGTGATCGCCAGAATCTCCGCGTGTGCCGTCGCATCGTTCAACAGCTCGACCTGATTGAACGCCCGCGCGATGACTTTGCCGTCGCGGACTATGACCGCGCCGACAGGCACTTCATCCGCGTCATAAGCAAGCCGCGCCTGGCGCAACGCTTCCTCCATGAAATGGGCATCGCTCACGAGATCAAGGCTCATGCGCCCAAGGCTACCGGTTGTCGCAATGCCTGACAAGCCCGATGCAACCACGGGTCCTTCAAATCAGGGCGATGCAATCGGGGGTGTCGTGGACGGGGGCGTTGACCACGCGGCTCACGGGATACAACTCCATCTCCGAGGCAGGATACGGCTTCAGCAATCTCAGCACTTCTGCCACCTCGCTGGCCGGGTCCAGCTACCGGTCCTCCGCCTTGCGCGGCAGGATCACCGGCATCCGGTCATGGATCGTGCCCACCAATTCGTTCGCCTCGGTGGTGATGATGACGCAACTGACGATTTCCCCGCCATCCGGCGCCTTCCACGTTTCCCACAGTCCGGCAAAACCGAACGGCTCGTGGCTTTTCAACACGATCCGCATAGGCTGCTTCACATTGCCTTCCTTTTTCCATTCATAAAACCGGTCCGCCATAATCAGGCACCGCCGTTTGCGCAATGGGACGCGGTAGGCGGGTCGAACGGTGAGAGTTTCAGCGCGGGCATTGATCATCTTGTTGCCGATGGCCGGGTCCTTAGCCCAGGAGGGGATCAACCCCCAGACCATCTGCTTCACGCATCACCCCCCGTCATCGCCGACGACAATCACGCTCTGGGACGGCGCGATATTCTACCGGGGTTTGATGACCTTTTAGAAACTGGCCGAAATTCCCACCCCAGACCGTTTCGCCAGTTCCTTCGCTTCCGCCGTGAGTGTGAATCGTCCGCACATAATTGCGACCGCCGCCAGTGTGCTTCAGTGGGAAGAAGATTTCAAGGTGGAGTCATGCGGACATGAAGGAACAGGTAGAACGGCGGGCAGGGGGTCAGTTTGAGATCAGAGGAGTTTCACCGCGTTGGCCATGTTCCAGGCGGCGGCGGCTTCCTTCTCTGAGTCGAATAGCTCGTGTTTCTCGCAGCCGCAGAGGATGTAATACTTGGGTTTAAACCCAGTCTCTCTAGTCCCGAAATACCTGACGACGAGCAGGTGTTTGGAATCCAGCCCACACTTCAAACATGAACAGAGTTTCGTTACGGTCATCGTGTGCCGATCTTAAAGTCTTGATGCACCATAGGAAGCAGCACACCACAGGCCAGAAGCAGGATGAGGCAGTGATTTGTTCACATGTAATGTACTGACAGAATCGGCAATGCCTGCCTAGGGGGTCAGGAGGACGCGGTAGAAGGCGGGGGGGTTCGTGGCGCCGCCGAAATCGGTTTGGGTGGCGGGCGAGCCGGTGCCAATGGTGAGGGGGCCGACGTTGAGCCAGGGGGCGTTGCTGGCGGGCGTGGTGGTGGTCTTTTGCAATTGATTCGTCTTGTTCGGCTCCGTGGTCCACGTGACCGCGACGTCATTGCCGGTAATGCTGATGTTCGTGATGCGAAACGCCGTATCGGGATCGGTCGGGTCGGTCCCCGCCAGGTAGTCCTGAAGATTGGAAAAGCCGGACCCGTCCGCATCCTGAGAGGCCAGCGAGTTGTCATTGGACTGGCCGGTGGCGTGATTGAAGTAGGCCAGCATCCACCAATCGGGGATGCCGTCGCCGTCGGTGTCGATGTCGGCGATCTTGCGGACCTGGATGCCGGAGATGCGCGCGTTGTCGATGACCGGCGTGAAGCTCAATTGGAGTTGCGTGCTGGACACCGTGCAGGTGAAGACACGGCTGATTGGAATATTCTGGCCGCCGGCCGCCTTGAAGATGTCGAAATTGGTCAGCACCTGCTGGCCCTGGAGGAACACATTGAACACGCGGGCGTTGGTGCTGCTCCAGTACGTCTCCGCTTCCAGCAGCGTGGTTTCGTACACGCCGGGCGGGCAGTCAAAGAGATAGCTGTAGCCGCTGGACGCCGTGCTGTACCGCTCGCGTTGGTACATCGGCCAGAAATTGGTGCACACGCCGACAATGGCGTTGGCGACGAACCCCGGGGTGCCGTTGCCGGAATAGCCGAACGAGCCGGGAGTGTACGCCTGGTCCAGCACCCATACGTTGGACACGCAATCGGTGGCGTTGCTCGGGTCGCCGGCACTGATGCGCGCCAGATAGGCACCCGGCACGTTGACGACGCGGACGGTGACAGTGGGGATGGTCGACACGTTTCCAGAGGAGTCGGTGGCCCGCGCGGAAATGGTGTGCAGGCCGTTGAGAATTGTTTGCGTGTTGAGCGTGAACGACCAGTTGGTGGTGCCCGACGCCAGGGTCCAGCCGCCACTGTCGATGTTGACCTCGACCTTCGCCACGGCGACGGTATCGCTGGCCATGCCCGAGACCGCGATCGTGCCGGCCACCGTCGCATCGTTGACCGGTGTCAACAACGTGATCGTCGGCGGAATCGGCTGATAGATGGGGTCAGCGATTTTCCGTACGCGGATCGCGGACACGCGGGCGTTCGTGTCCGAAGGCGTGGCAATCCCGTTGAAATCAATCTCCAGTTGGCCGTTCAACACGAGATTGGTGAACGTGGCGATGACCGCGGTGTTCGAACCGCCCGCCGCGACGAAGATGTCGTAATTGCTCAACACCTGCTGGCCCTGGATGGACACATTGAACAGCCGCTGGCCTGGGGCGTTCCACTGCGTCTCGGCATTGTAGAGACTCGTCTCATATGTTCCCGCTGGACAGTCGAACAGGGCGGTGAAGGTGACGCCGAGATGTTCGGATTGATACAGCACGCCGTCCACCGTCCCTGCGATTGTGTTGGCGATCATGTTGCTGCTGCCGCCGTTGATGCCGTAGGAACCCAGGCTGTAGGGACCGTCCTCCGTCCACATCGCGCCGCCCTGATCGAGGTAGGGCCGGCCGCCGGCATTGATCCGCGCTTCATACGGGGGAGGGGATGTCAGGTTCAAATAGGCATTGATGAGATGCGGCTGGGAGATCGCAGCCGATGGGATCGCCATGCGCAACAGGTGTTCCGCAGCGTCGACGTAATAACCCGAGCCCGAGGCGGCCAGCAATTCCGCGCTCGTGAAGATGGACAGCGGAACGCCGTCAGCGATGACGCCCGCTACGGCGTTCGTGCAATACAACTCCACCTGCCAACTACGCTGGGTTGGTTGCCCGGTGTACGAGCCGGCCGCGCCGCCGATATTCACGGTCACGTTATTGCTGGCCACGGCGGCGGTGATCACGGTGGTGGCGTATTGGTTGGAGCGATAGCCGTTGGACGCGCCGTCGTCTTCGTAGAGCGTATAGCTGGCATTCGTGCTGCAGTAAATGCGCACGCCGCGTTGCGTGCCGTCGTCAAACTGGCTTGATTCGACGTATGGCCCGAGCGCGGTGATCGAGTTGTCGCGATAGAAGGCGGGAATTTGTCCCATCTGAGCCGGCCAGTTGGTTGTCACCGGTCCTGTCAACGGTTGCCCGCTCCACAAGTCGATCCAGTTTCCGGCAGGCAGATACACGGACTGCGAGACCTCCCCTTGCGTGACGATGGGGGAAACCATGATGTTCGAGCCGAACATGAACTGCGAACCGTTGAGCGTCACGTTTGTGTCGTTCGGGAACACAAGCGGCAGGGCGCGGCACATCGGCATTCCCGTGTCGAATGTCTCGCGGGCGGCGGTGTACACGTAAGGGAGCAGTCTATACCGCAGCTTCATCGCGTTACGGCAGTGGTCCTGGACGAACAGGTCAAACTCGTAGGGCGCGGTCGGTTTGCTGTCGATTCCATGTGCGCGGAACACCGGACAGAACGAACCGAATTGAAACCAGCGGACGTACAATTCGTCGGTTGGGGTCGGGGTATTGAAGCCACCGATATCGCTGCCGAAATAACTCAGGCCGGACAT
>CAZAQZ010000083.1:0-9628 GCA_964487175.1 uncultured Verrucomicrobiota bacterium
GCTCATCAACCGCGCCTGCGCACCGACCGTTGCGTCGCCCATTTGCCCTTCCAACTCCGCCCGCGGCACGAGCGCCGCCACAGAGTCCACCACCAGCACATCGACCGCATTGCTGCGAATCAATGTTTCGGCAATCGTCAGCGCTTCCTCGCCGCTGTCGGGCTGGCTGATGAGCAGGTCGTCGAGATTCACCCCGAGACGTTTGGCATAAGAAGGATCGACGGCGTGTTCCGCGTCGATGAACGCCGCCAGACCGCCCCCGCGCTGCGCGTTGGCGATGATGCTCAGGCACAACGTCGTCTTGCCGCTGCTTTCCGGGCCAAAGACTTCCACCACGCGTCCACGCGGCACGCCGCCGACGCCGAGCGCCAGGTCCACAGACAGCGCGCCCGTTGAAATGACGTCGATCTTCACACGGGAAGTCTCATCGCCGAGCCGCATGATTGAGCCGGCGCCGTATTGCTTTTCAATGGCGGCCAGGGCCGCCTGGAGATTCTTGTCCTTCAGGGCGGACTGCTTCGTCGCTTCTTTTTCTTTGGCTTCAGTTTTAACCGGCATGTTGTTGTCTCCTTGCCGCATCAAGCGGCCCGCAATGCATGTGTCGAAAGTTTCCGATAAATCGAACCTTGAGGATGCAGCTGGCTCTCGAAGAGATGAACTGCATCAACCCGCATCGTCCCGAAGCTCTCATTTTTAATGGAATCCAGCGCCCTTGTCAACGCATCGTCAGGCCTGGGAACCCGCATACGCGCAAGCGTCAGGTGAGCCGCGAATTCGCGTTGTTCCGGCTCGAATCCGAATTCCTTCATCGCCCGCTGCACCGAAACGGCCAGCGTCTGCAGCTTTCCTTCCGCGTCATCGCAGCCGACCCACAGCACGCGAGGGCGGTTCTCATTCGGGAACGCACCAGCCCCGGAAATCTTCAATTCGAACGAAGCGTGCTGGTTGACCGATCCTTCCAAAGCGGACGAAATGGCCGGGATGGCCGATTCGTCGACGTCTCCAAGGAACTGCAGCGTCAGATGCCAGTTCTCGGCCTTCGTCCACGAAAGTTTCACACCGAAGTGGCCGCGTTTGAGACAGCCTTGTGCTTCCGCGACCGACGCCCGCACATCCTCCGGAATATCAACCGCGATAAACGCGCGAATCATGGCTTCTTCCTGAACAGTTCCCGCCTCACCATATCGAGCGCGTTTTGTGATGCGAAAAACTTGAACGTCTCGCGATCGAACGATAGCAGGTGACGCTTGACGATCGTTTCCGTCGCCGTGGCAAGCCCGATGTATACGAGACCGACCGGTTTATCCGGCGTGCCGCCCGTTGGACCCGCGATGCCGGTCGTGCTGAGAGCAAAATCCGTCTTGCTGCGAGTGCGCGCATTTTCAGCCATCTCGCGACAAACCTCCTCACTCACCGCGCCGTGGGCGTTCAAGGTTTCCTCGCGCACACCGAGCAATCGCACCTTGGATTCATTCGAATACGTCACGAGGCCGTTGATGAACACGTCACTGGAGCCACTGACGTTGGTGATGCGATTGGCGATCAGTCCGCCGGTGCAGGATTCGGCCACGGCGATGGTCTTCTTCGCTGCTGCGAGCATTTTGACAACGACCTCCTCCAGCCGCGCGTCGCCATCGCCAAAGATGGATTCACCTAATGCGTCGCGGATGCGTTGTTCCGCTTCGTCGGCAAGCGGGGTGGTTCCCGTGATAATCCGCACCTCAACCTCCCCCATCTTGGCGCAGTAACCCAGCTCGATGCCCGGCAGATTCGCAAGGGCCGGCGCCACCTTGTCCTCAACAATCGATTCCGCCATGCCGACGACCTTCAATACGCGACAATCGAATGGGGACTGTTTCCCGATCCGTTCGCGCAGCATCGGGACAACGTATTCCTCGAACATCGGCTTCAATTCGCGCGGTGGCCCGGGCAAAAGAACGACGATCTTGCCGTCCTGTTCGAGTTCCAGCCCCGGGGCGGTGCCGTTGTGGTTGGCTAACACGCGCGCGCCGGTTGGGACCATCGCCTGGACGTTGACCGATGCGGGCATCTTCATGGCGCGTTTGCGAAATCGCTCGGCGATGGCTGTGGCAATCGCGTCATCGCGCACCAGTTTCCGATCCATTAACTCCGCGACCACATCGCGTGTGAAATCGTCGCTGGTCGGGCCGAGACCGCCGGTGATGATGACTACGTCGCTGCGCTGCAATGCCTCGCTTGTGACGGCCCGCATTTCGGCGCGGTGATCGCCGACGGTGGTCTGGCGGTCGAGGCGCAATCCGATGCCCGCCAGAGTACGCGCAATGTAGTTCAGGTGGGAGTTGACTGTAAACCCGAGGAGGAGTTCCGAGCCGGTATTGATGAGTTCGACGCGCATCGCGCAACGAGCCTAGCCAGCGAGTCTGCCAATGTCAAACGAAGCGGGATCAGTTGTGGGGAAGAAGTTCCTTGGGAAGAAAGACGGCGCGATAGACGGGTTCGCTGATGGTGCCGGCGACCTTGTACTTGAGGACCTGGCCAAGAAGCTTCGTGATGATGTTGATGCCCGGCCACGCGCTCATGAACTGGGCCTCGACCCGAAAATCCATCCTCGCGTCGAATCCAACCGATCCCTGCGCGCTGGCGGTGAACGCACCTGCGGAGATCTTCATATCGTCCGTCTTCACAAGCTTGTTGGTGATCGTGAACGTGGCGTCGGCGCTGGTGGCTTTTGTGGTGCCGAGGACTTCCGAGAAGATGCCGAAGATCGGGGCCTCCCACAGTACGCCATCGGTAATCTCCAGATTGCCGGCCCCCTGCAGCGTCGACAAATCACTGCCTTGCCCCGTTAGCGCCATGTGGCCGGTGAGCATCCCGGTGACGCGGCTCTTCCTGCCGTCCGCATGGGTCGCCGTGAGAATCTTTTGCACGTCGCAATGGTCTGCGTCCAACCCGAATTGATAGGTGACCGAGTTAGTGATGCCAAGCACGGCCTCCCCCTGCAGTTTGCCGTCGTAGAAATCCGAATCGAAGTTGGAGATGCGAAAGACATTGTTGCTCATCGTGAGATCCGCCTGCGCGTGATCGGCGGTGAATTTCCAATAGGAAAATCCCTCGTTGGAGACTTTTGCCGCCCATGTCGTGTCTCCCGGATGATCGAAATCAACCACGCCCTGGGCCGAGGCCTCGGTCTGCTGACCAAACCGGTAGGGGTGCATGATCTGGGCCGCCTTCGGGCCGAGCAAGGGCGCCATCTCGGACGGATTGGCCGTGGTGGCGACGTCGAAATAGACGCGATGACGGTTGAAATCCGCCGTCAACTCCCCGCGCAGTTCGCCTTCTTCGCGGTCCAGCACGATATGGTGCACTTCGAGTTTGCTGTGGCGCAGATGCAGTTTTGCGGACGCGCCGGTCAGCGAAACTCCCCGGTAGCGGCACATCCCGGCGGTCACTTCGGCATCGTACGCAAACGCATCCGGATCCACGAAATCGCCGCTGACGGACGCGACGATGTGCGGTGGCCCATCGAACCAGCTTGGTTCGACAATCTGCTGCATCATGGGCGTCATCAGCGGAAGCAGTTTGCGCGGATCGATGGTGCTGTCGAAGGCATAGGTGAAATCACTGCTCTCGATGTGGTATTGGCCCTGGCCGGTTAACTGCCCTTCCGCTGTCACGATGGTCGCGTTGGAAATCGTGATTTGAGGTCCTTCGTTGAAGAAGTCGAACTTGATGGAGCGAAACCTGACGTTGCGAATTTCCAGGCCGCCGGTCTGGATGGTGCCGCGCAACTGCGGCAGCGAGCCCGTCTCGGGGGACAGGAAGTAGTGCGCGGAGATTCTCGGGCTCTTCTGGAAACGCACCTCGCTTAACACCTTTTGTGCTTGCGGCGGAATCGCGGCCGCCAGGGCTGAGGGATCAATTGTGCTTTCCAGATGCAGGTCGAACAATCCCTCCAAAATATCGTAGCGACCGGTGATGGAAAGCCTGCCGCTATTGACTTTCAACAGACATTCACCGAACTCAATCGCCCCATTACGCATCTGGACGTCCACCGCCGCCGAATCCACCAGAAGTTTCCGGTAGACAAAGGCGGACGCGTGCAGACGCACCTTTGCCCGACCCGCCATGGGGTCGCCCAAATCGAAGTCAAAGTCGAGGTCCAGTTGCGGCGGCGAACTGACCTGCAGACTGTTGAGTTCACGCAGGGCCTTGGTAACGAACGCGAACTGCGCCTTGCCGGTGGCAGGTTTTTTCGGGGCGCCGGCGGCGGCCGTTGTTCGAGGCTTCACGCGGCCTGTTACGTGCAATGCGATCCCGCAATAAACACCCGTCAGCTGATCGATCTGGATCGTGCCATCGTCACCAATTTTAACGGTCGCGTAAGCGGAGGAAGCACTAAACTGTTGCGGCCCGATCTCGTCGGCTGGCGTCGGCACTGAAACTGTTGCGTTGGCGATGCGCAGGGCGTCGATCGGGTTTTTTTGTTGCATCCATCGGCTCCAGTTCCAGTGCAACTGGACTTCGTCAATGCGCGCCAGCACCTGGTCGGGCACCTTCGCGTCGGCCAGGGTCGCGTCCGTCGCAATGACGCCGCGGATCCAGTCCAGCCGGATCGAATTAAACCGGGCCGCATACCCCGACCGGGCCAGTTCCTTGACAACGACGTCCTTCAGGAAAGTGGGAAACCCGAGGACGTTCAGATACGCAAAGCACAAGACCACTGCTACGAACAGCACGAGCAGAAGCCGGGCAATAAACTTTGCGAAAGCTTTCACGTATCAAGCATTCTTAAACCGTTGTCCGGGATGCGTCAACGGCGTTCATGGCGCACCCTGCGCTGCCTCCCTGGACTGCGGACAAACCGGGCAAATTCAAAGCAACTTTGAGGCCTATGGGGCGGATGGCGGAACTGCCGTGGAAGGCAATGAATTCGTGGCCGTGGTGGCTGCATCGTTGGGAGTAATTGTACTCACGTCTGGTGCGAGGATTCCCGGCGACGGAGTTGCATTGGTCAGCACCGATGTTTCAGCAACGGGGGCCAGGACGACGATCTGTTTTCTGAGAGGCGCGAGCATCGGCGTCGAAATGGTGAACACAAGCGGCGGTTCGCCCCAGAGCGCGAAGTTCAAACCTTGCACCACCGATTTGCCCACGGCCAGCGTATAGGTCTTGTCCCCCGTCTGCGCGGTGATCGAAAACTCAGGCGCATCAAGGCCGTACTCGGCAAGAGATTCGCGTCCTTCACGAATGAATTGCTCGGCACGCACCTGCGCGAAGGCGTCCACCAGCATCTGTAAGCCGTCGTTGTCGATCGCCCCTTGCGCGGGTTCAACCAGCCGCCATTTGTCTTTGGCGTCGCGTTCCAGCACGGCGCGTGTGGGACCGTTTTGGATGGTGAGTTTCCTGATCTGGTCGGGCGCAATCTCCGCGAGACGATGCCCGCGCAAGGCCAGCGCATTGGCCGGCAACCACTCGACGATGTTGGATTCGACACCGTAGATGAGCGGTTCATCGGCTCGTTTGACATAGCGCACGCCGCCGGTTTCGTCCAGACCGCCGATGAGCAATTGGGCCATCAGGTTTGTTCCCTGTCCGCGCAACGTCACCGTCGCCACCGGGGATGCCAGGCCGTATTTGTCCAGATCGAGCGCCACGTCCGCCGCGAAGCGTTTGGCGACCACAGTGCCCAACCGGGTCAGCAACTGCTCGACCCGTTGCGCATCGGCTGGCACGGGAGCGGCCAGTGCCACGTTCCACCCCTTGTTGTCGCGAGTGAGCGAAATGTTGTTCGTCCCCTGGAGGATATCGATGCCGAAAACGTCTGTTGGATCAAACGCCAATACCTGCGGGTCACGCAGGTCATTGACTTGGGCGGCAAAACCCTTTGCCGCATCCGCTGCGACCGTGAAAATGGAGTCGGTGCCCTTGAGTTTGGCGTACACCTTGGCGGCGTCATTGGTGAGCGCGTGTCCGATGAGCAGCGTCTTTCCTGCATCGCCCGTCCATAGGGTGATTTCGCGCTCCGGTTCGTCGAGTTGATATGTGTGGGTATCCTTGGGATCGTCACTCACAAAGTCCTGGACGCGTAGCGCGCCCAGCTCGGTGAGCAGATCGCTGACCTTGCGCTGGTCGGCCCGCGCCGTAAACGGGCGGACGATCGCCCATCGCGGTTCCGCGTTGGTGGCGCCCGCTGACTTGGCGAGTTCAATCACACGCTCCACGCTCTTGAGTTCCAGCCGTGTGGCTGCGGACGGCGTGATGTCCATGGCGACATGGCTGCGCAGGCTGTCCAACCCTGTGTTCAGCCGTTGCAGCAGGTCCTTCGGTGTCACATCCACTTCTTTCCGGCCCTGAATCTGCACGTACAAGGCATCCCGGGTCGCCGATTCGCCGCCGACCAGTAATGTGACCGCGCCTTTCTTCGTCTGTAGCGTGACTTCGACTTGCGGGGGATCGAGTCCGAAATCGGCGGGATTCATACCGGCGAGCTCGCGTCCTGAAAGCGTCCGATTGCGCTCCGCAAACTCCAGCGCGGACAGGACCGAATTCACCGCGCTGTCATCGGCGCGGACGGACAACGGTTTCAGAATGTTCCAAGTATCCCCGGTCTTCTCCAGCACGATCGTTTGGTTGGTGCGGATCAATTCCAGCCGCGTCACGTCGCCGGACTGAATGTCGAGGATGTGTTTGCTTTTTTCCTGGGCTTCTTCCGTCGAGGTCCCCCTGTAATGATCGAGAATGACCAGGGCACCGACGAAGACGACCAGGGAGAGCAGGATCCATGTGGTGCGCGGTTTCATCGCGAGTGCCGGCTCTTCACTTCCTGCGCCTCAACCAGACGACGACACCGAGGCTGGCCACCAGCAACGGCATCACGATGATGATCAGCGCGTACACCACCCGGACCTGGTCAACGGTCATGTCGAGGCGAAATTCCTCGGGGGTCTTCGGGCCGACGGCCAACAATTGGTCGCGCTTGAGCAACCAGTTCAGAGCGTTCATGAAGAAGTCGAGATTGCCACTAGTCAAATCAGCGTTGTCCGCAAAGCTCGACGTGCCGACGACCACCATCCGCGTCACCCCAATGTCCACGTTCGCTCCCTGCGGTGCTCCGGCCTCGACCGCCACCGCCAGCGGCAGCGGTCCATTGATGTCCCGGGATGGGTCAAACGAGTTGCGCTGGGTCTCGGGATCGGTGCTCCCCCAAAATTCCGGGGACGTCTTGACCAGCTCGGTCACGCGCGGTTGATCGGCGGCGGCCCCCTGTTCCCGTTGAAACGGGCGAACGCTGCGTGCATAGGGGAAACTGAGGTTGACGCCTTCGAGTTTTTCGGTGATCGGGTGCGGCGCAAACTCCGCGCCGAGGGCGTTCACATCCAGCAACTCAGTGCCGAACATGGCCCCTGCCCTGCGCACGGCGACGTCATCGTCCACCTGCACGCCCCAATGCTGCAACCACAACTCGAGTCCGCTTACCGTGTGCGGGTCCAGCATCACGAACAATCGGCCCTTGTTCTTGAGATACGCGTCCAGCGCCGCCAGTTCGGGGTCCGTCAGTTTTGTGCGTGGTCCGGCGATGATGATCGCCCCCGCGTCCGACGGCAGTTTCTGTTTGTCCTGCAGGTTCCACTTCAGGACGGCGAGATTGTCGCGCTTGATGTAGGTGGCCAGCGTGGCATACCCCTTGTCGCGGTCAAAACTCTCCGGGTCATGCTCGCCGTGGCCGGTGAGAAAGTAAATCTTCGGCGGCTCCTCTTCCGTCACCGTCTGGATGGCCGAGAGGAACACTCCTTCACCCTTGAAGGCCTTGATGCGATACCCCTCGCCAAATTCCTGCATATCGAGGTCCACCATGTCCTCGATGGCAACGTATTTGTGGCGCGCGCCATAGACGAAAATCACCACGTTGGCCTTGCCTACCTTGTATTCCTCCTCAAGCTGCTCCGCCCGGGCCCGATCACGATCGCGATCGACGTATTCGACCTCCAGCTTGCCCTTGCCATAGTACTGGAATTCCTTCAGCAGGTCGCGCGCGTCCTCATAGATTTTCTCCACAAACTCGCGCTGCGCGTCCGGCTCCAAAAAAACGATCACCTTCACCGGCTCCTTGAGCGAGCCGAGCACCTGTTTGGTCTTTTCGGAAATCTTGTAATACCCGGACTTGGTCCAGTCAACGCGCACGTAGTGGCGCCAGACCAGCCAGTTGACCATTCCAATCAACGCCAGCAGCGCCACGATCTGGAGCAGAACGTTGAGGCTGATCGCCACGCGGCGGCGGCGCAACGTCGGAGGCGGGTCGCCCGGAGTTGGTTCGGTCGCTGTGCTCATCTCCACTTCCTCGACTCGACAATGCGCGTGGTGACAAACAGCGCCCAGACCGTGCCGCTCAGGTACAGCACGACCGGCCGCAAATCAAGAATCCCCCGCCCGAAGTCATCCATGTGGTCGAAGGCGGACAGCAGTTTGATGAATTTGCCCATCGGTCCGCCCTGGAACAGAAAACTCAGCCAGTTCAGCACCATCAGGAACAGAAACACCAGCGCGAACGACATCAACGCCGCCGCCACCTGGCTCTTGGTCAGCGACGAGGCCAGCAGTCCCACCGCAATCAGGAATTGCCCAATCAACAGCACCCCGATGTAGCCCGTGATAATCGGCCCGATATCCAGTCTCGTCTCTCCGCCCGAGAAGTGCACCAGGATCAACACGTAAAAAAACGTCAACCCCCACATCAACGAGTACAACACGACCGCGCCGAGGTATTTGGCGAACACCACTTCAAAATCCGTCACGGGCGCCGTCATCAGCATTTCCAGCGTGCCCATGCGTTTCTCCTCGGCCAGCAACCGCATCGTGATCATCGGAATCACCACCAGCGACGGCAGCCAGAACATGCTGAACATGACTTTCATCGCCGTCAATTGCGTCGGGCCGCGGTTGAGGTAGTTGACGATCACCGCGAACGTCACGCCCATCACCAGCAGAAAAAACATCAGCGCCATGTAACCCAGCACCGACGCGAAATAGGCGTTCAACTCCCGTCGAAACAGTGTCGGCACGTTTCTCATCGCAACGGGCTCCTGCGTTGTTCCTGCCGTTCCTCCTCGGCCTCGTCCTCTTCGTGGGTGATCTGCACAAAAATGTCTTCCAACGTGGTCCGCGCGCGCGACAACTCGCGCAACGTCCAGCCACTGCTGCTGACCGCTTGATCAATCGCCTCGCGCGGATCGAAGCCCGCTTTCGGTTGCACCAGCACGCGAACGAACCCGTCCTCCACATCGGTGACTGTCACCGATTCCACACCTTCGACACTTTGCAGTTTCGCCTGCACGTCGGCACTCGGGCCGCGAACCTCCACCCGGATCAATCCGCCGGCGTTCAGCGTCTTCATCAAATTGTCCGGCGTGTCTGAGGCAAGGATGCGGCCGTGATGAATGATGATCACGCGGTTGCAGGTCATCTCCACTTCGGGAAGAATGTGCGTGGACAACAGGATGGTGTGCTCCTTGCCCAAGTCCTTGATCAATTGCCGCACCTGCCGGATTTGCACCGGGTCAAGACCGATGGTCGGTTCGTCCAAAATCAAAAGATCGGGTTCGGCCAGCAATGCATCGGCCAATCCAACACGTTGACGATAGCCTTTCGA
>CAZAQZ010000084.1:0-9564 GCA_964487175.1 uncultured Verrucomicrobiota bacterium
CATCTTGTTTGAGTCACAGCTCGCGTCGATTCAGGTGGGCGCCAAAACAATCAAGGTCTGCCCGGAATGCGGGCGGGGTGTGAACAAGCTCACGGTCGAGCGCAGCTTCTGGGCGAAACTGCCGGATGCGTTTGTTTATCCGTTCAAGGGGAACGGTGTATGGATAGTCATCCTGGGCACTCCGGTCCTGCTGGCGGTTCGCTACCTTGGCTTTGGACCGTTGTTTCTATTCCTGATGGTCAAACTGTTTCTTTTGGGGTTGATTGCAACGCTCCTGGTCAGTGTAGTCCAGGCGACTGCTGACGACGAAGAAGTTACCTTGGAATGGCCCGATCTCACCGACAAATGGGATCTGATGATGGAAGGCCTGCAGATCATGGGGCTGGCGTTGCTGGTGTTTGGGCCTGCGATCGTCTGCAAGGTAATGCTGGTGGTTGGAGCCATGTCTACATCACACGAGACATCCTTTGGCAGCGGGGGGCTCTGGACGGCTTCCGGATGGGGGCTTGGTGCGGTTGTCTGTTGGTTTCTCGGGGGTGTGTATTACCCGATGGCGTTCCTGGCGTTTGCCATGTTCGATTCATTGAATGGCGTGAATCCGTTGATTGTCGTGCCCGCAATCCTAAAGCTCCTCATGCAATACATCGTCATCCTTGCTTTGATCTACGCCATGGTGCTGGGACGATCTGTGCTGAATGGTTTCTCGTCGAGCCTGCCGATTTTATGGCGATTGGGAGTCCTGTGTGTGCTGGAGTTGCTCGCTTTCTACACTCTGATCGTCAGCGCGCGGCTGCTGGGCCTGCTGTATCGATCCAATGCGTCGAAGCTCCACTGGTTTGAGTAGCGGTAAATCCAACCTACTGCGGACGATTCACGAGTTCGCCAATCGGTATCTTCCCGTTCCACATCTGCACATCGAATGCGTGGGGTTCGGGATTGGGTTTGCTCTCGACGCGGCCGCCAGCGTTTTCCAGGATGAGCTGGCCCGCTGCGATGTCCCAGAGTTTGATGCCGTATTCGACGTACGCGTCGTAGCGGCCACAGGCCACGTACACCACGTCCAGAGCCGCTGCGCCCATCAGGCGCAGTTTGCGGACGCGATGAATCATCTGCCCGAAATCCTGCAGGCTGCGATTGATCGTCTCGACGCTTTTGAAAAACCCGATGGCGACAATCGCCTCGGACAACTCGGTCCGGTCGCTGACGTGGATCGGATGGCCGTGAAGCATCGCCGGTTTGCCCTTCTCCGATGCGAACAATTCGTCCAATTCGGGATCGAGGACAACGGCCGCAACGGTCTCCCATTGGTCCGCGCTGATGCGTTGCTGGGCGGCGATGGAGACGGCGTAGTGGGGGATGCTGTAGAAATAGTTGACGGTGCCGTCGAGCGGATCGACCACCCAGCGCGCGTCTGCCTGTTGGTTGCCCGTCACGCCTTCCTCACCGAGGATGCAGTGGTCGGGAAAGTCAGCCAGGATGACTTTGGTGATGAGCGCCTGTGCTTGTTTGTCGATTTCCAGTTTGATGTCGTGGTGGGCGGACTCATCGACGACGAGCGTCGTGCCGAAATTCTTCCGGAGCAGTTTCCCCGCTTCCGCCGCCGCTTCGATCGCTGTTTCAAGCATAGGCCGTCGATTGTAGGGCAAGCGGCCCGCTTGACAATCTCTATCGCTGTGGCATCCAGCCGTGCTCGGTGAGGAAGGAACGAAGCTTTTTGACGTGCTCCCACATCACGGCTTTCTTGGTCGGATCGCGCAGCAGAAATGCGGGGTGATACAAGACCATGACCTGAGCGTCGGGATATTCCGGCGCAGTGAAGAAATGTCCCGCCTCTTTTTCCATCGAAAACTCGTCACCGCGGTCCTTGACGAGGTATTTCAACGCCACGGCGCCCAGAAGCAGAATCACCTTGGGCCGCATCAACTCAATCTGGCGGCGCAGGTAGGGGAGGCAGGCATCGACTTCCCCCGAAAACGGGGCGCGGTCAACCTCGGCCTTGCATTTCACGACGTTCACGATGAGTAGATCGCGATCGGTGTCCAGTCCGATGCTGGCCATGATCTTGTCGAGCAATTCTCCGGAGCGTCCGACGAACGCTTTTCCGAGAACGTCCTCGTTGTCGCCGGGCCGTTCGCTGACGATGAGGATTTTCGCGTCAGGTTTGCCGCGGTCGATGACGATGTGGGAGCGCGCCTTGCCGCGAGAGCATTTCTGGCAATTGTACGCTGTCAGCCGCTTGCTGAATTGGACGTAATCCGGCGCGGAAAGGACGTCGTTGTAGGCAGCGTCAAAGAGATCGAACTCAACCGGCACGCCCGAGTTATATCACTGGGAGCCCGTGTGTCCAAGCCGTACTACGCTGGTGGCGGCGCTGAATTATCCGCCGCACTTTCGTTTGCCTCAGCCACAATCTGTTTCACCGACTCGGTGGCTTCCATGGCGGCAGCGACGGCGGCCTGGACTTCGGCTTTGATATCGTCGGGCGCGGGCTGGCCGAGCGAGGGCTCGGATTCCGCGATGACTGATGCGGCGGCCTCATTTACCGGCGCGACAGTTTGCTCCTTGTCCTTAAGCAGGTCGTTGTGCAAATCCTCTTCGTGTGGTCGCAGTTCGGGGGCGACGGACGCTGCGCCGTCGATCCGTTCTTCCTGCTGCTCGCGGGCCTTCTCGGCCTGTTTACGCTGGGTTTCTTCGCGCGGGCTGAACTTGACGCTGACCACCTTGGAGACGCCGTGCTCCTCCATGGTGATGCCGTACAGTGCGTCAGCCATGCCGATGGTGCGTTTGTTGTGCGTGATGATCACGAACTGCGATTGCGTGATGAACCGCTGCAGGATGTGGACGAAACGGTTGATGTTCGACTCGTCCAGCGGCGCGTCCAATTCATCCAGCACACAGAATGGCGACGGCTTGACCATGTAAATTGAAAACAGCAGCGCGGTCGCGGTCAGTGTTTTCTCACCGCCGCTGAGCAGGGTGATGCTCTGCAATTGTTTGCCGGGCGGTTTGGCGACAATTTCGATGCCGCTCTCGAGCGGATCGTTTTCGTCCAGCAGAATGAGGTTGGCTTTGCCGCCGCCGAACAGCTCGACGAACATGGATTGGAAATTGGCGCGGATCTTCTCGAACGTTTCGCTGAACAACTGTTTCGTGGTCACGTTGATCTTCGTGATGACCTGAAGCAACTGTTCCTTGGCTTTCACGAGATCGTCGTGCTGCTGCGACAGGAATTTGAACCGCTCCTCGAGTTCTTCAAATTCGTTGATGGCTTCGACGTTCACCGGGCCCATTGCATCGAGCTTCGACTGAAATTCGGTGACCTGCGCCTCGATGGAGTCCCAATCGACCGGCAGCGGCACTTGCTCGCTGATGGCAGGTCCCTGATCGGCCACGGTGATGGTGATGCTGTCGCTGTGGACGTCCTCGATGTTGACCTGGTATTTCTGCCAGACGCGGTCCTTGAGGCTCTGTGCCTCCATCCGTTTCTGTGCAAGCTGTACGTCGAAGGACGACTTCTGTCGCTGGGCATCGCTGGCCTCTTGACGAAGCGCTTTCAATTCCGCTTCGGCGTGGTCAATGCCCGTCGCCACCTCGGAGCGCTGATGATGCAGACCGCTCAATTGTTGCTGCGATTGAGCACGCACCGCGCCCAACTCGACAATCTTCGCCTCGGATTCGCCGATCTCCTGGCGGAATTGGCCGATTTTGGCCGTGTAACTGGAAATCTCATCGGTACAGGTCTGCATCCGCTCCCGCAAGTCGCGAATCCGTCCGGCAATCGGTTCCCGTTGCGCCTCGATGGCCTCACGCTTGTGCTGGACGCCACCGACGGCAACGCGCAACTCGGTCACTTGATTCGACACTTCTTCGCGTCGGGTGGTTAGCCCGTCCACGGCACCCTGTGATTGTGCGATCTCATCGCGTAACTGCGCTTCGCGTGTTTCGGCCCGACGCACAGCCTCGAGGATTTCGGTGCGGCGCTGTTTCTCCTCGGTGTCCTGTTGCTCGATGGCATTGAGTTCAAACACGACAGTGTGGACCTTGTTCTCCAAATCGCGCTGCTCGGTGGAAAGGGCGCTCAGTTCGCCTTCCTTGCCCGCGAGGGTGACTTCCTTCGCATGGAGGTCGGCGCGCTGTCGCGTGCACTCTTGTTCGAGGGACGATTTTCGTTGTTCCAACTCGATCCTTGTCGTCGCCGATTCAGTCGCGCGGCTGTGCAGCGTCGTGGCTTCTTCGGTCAACGCGCTGATTTCCGCGATGTGACTGGAAGAAACGGCGCTGAGGATGCCGTGTTCACTCAGGAATTCGCCCTGAAGCGTGGCTACGGCGAGAGACGGATTGTTCTGGCGAATGGAAAGTGCGGTGTCGAGATCGCCTGCGATCACCACGTTGCGCAACAGTGACTGCATCAAGGATTCGAATCGGGCATCGCGCACGCGTGCAACTCCAGTGGCGCGGACGAGGCTGTCGCTCATCTCAAGTGCATCAGTCTTGCGCGGCAATTCGGGCGCGGCGATCGACGGATTCTTTAATCCACCGCCAAGCAACTCGCGCGCGGCGTTAAGGTCGTCGGTTAAAATGGTGCGAATGGCGTGGCCGAGTGCTGCTTCAACGGCGGCGCCGTACTGAGGTTCCACTTCGAGGATGTTGCCAAGTGTAGTGCGTCCATCTGGCGCGGCGAAAACCTGTCGTAATACTTCCAACCGGCTGTTCTTTTGCGACGCTTCGGTGACAGCCTGATGATGGGTTTCGGTGGCGGCGGCAAGCGCACGGGAAACCTGGGCGAGCTCGGTGTCATGCGACTGCAACATGCTTCGCAGCGAGTTGACCGAATAGCGCAATTCAACCAAACCCTGATTGAAGGATTCCAGCCGTTCAACCAGAGCGCGACGCTGGTCTTCGAGATTGAGTTTTTCGGTCGAAAGGCGCTCCGCCCGCATCAAGTCGTGCTTCTTCTTGTGATCAAGAGCGCTGAGTTCGTTGCGATGGCGAGCGTTGCTGCTTTCAAGGTCAATCAGCGTGGACTTGGCTTCATTAAGCGCAGCGGTCTTCTGAGAGAGGCTTGCTTCGACCTGCTTGAGAGCATCCTGCTGGGTCTGGAGCTTGGATTGTTCAGCTGCTAGAAGGCTTTCAATCTGATCGAACTCGGCGTTGAGTCGGGAAAGATCCTGCTCCTGGACGCTGATACGTTCCTCCGAGCCGGCGATTTCGCGATGATGGTTCGCGATGATTTGCTCGAACTCGGCGATGCGTTCGGTATGCGAACCAATCCGCTGCTGATGGCGGTCGCTTTCACCCTTCAGTTCGTGGTCGCGGCCGACTGCCTCGCTGATCGTGCGCTCGATTTCACTTAATGAGTGGCGTAAATCGGTGATCTGTTGCTCTCTTTCGGCAATTTGAGCGCTGAATTCCTGGGCCTTCGCCGCAAAGTCGGTGATTTGAGATTCCAACCCGGCAATCTCGGAACTGATTAGGTCGTACTTATGGCGCGCCAATCGCGTGTCAAGCGCCTTGAGTTGATCGAACAGCTCCTTGTAGCGGCGCGCTTTGCCTGCCTGGCGCTGCAGGGAAATGATCTGGCGTTTGACTTCCTTGATGATGTCGGTGATGCGCACCAGGTTGGCTTCCGTGTATTCGAGTTTGCGAAGCGCTTCCTTCTTCTGGTGTTTGTATTTATTGATTCCGGCAGCTTCTTCAAAAATCGTGCGGCGATCCTCGGGGTGGGCGCTAAGAATCTGATCAATTTGCCCCTGGGCCATCAGCGAGTAGCTGGAACGACCGATACCCGTGTCCATGAACATCGCGTGAATGTCACGCAGGCGGCATGGCGTTTTGTTGATGAGGTATTCGCCCTGTCCGTCGCGGTACACACGTCGGGTGATGGTGACTTCATGGAAATCGAGGTTAACACCGGGCAGGGAAAGCGTCTTGGGGTCGACATCGGCGAACGTCATGCTGACCTCGGCCATGCCGATCGCCCGGCGACCGTCTGTCCCATTGAAAATGACGTCGGACATTTCCGTGCCACGAAGAGCTTTGGCGGATTGTTCGCCCAGCACCCAGCGGATGGCATCGGAGATATTGGATTTACCGCAACCGTTCGGACCGACAATCGCGGTTACGCCTGGCAAAAAATCCAGCGTTGTCTTCTCGGCAAATGACTTAAAGCCGACAAGCTGAAGGCTCTTCAAATACATAGGGTCCCCACCCCTTTCTTTTGCCGGAACAATAGCGGGCTCGGCGACGAACTCAAGCAAAAAATCAACGGGTTACACTGGTCGTTTCGATGTGAATAACTTGTGGACAAGCTGGAGGGTGTTATTTGGGGATGGGGCCGCCGTTGCCTTCGTCAAAGTAGGTCGCGCCGCCATATTTCACGACGCGAAGGTACTGATGCCAATGGACAGTGTCGTTGACCTTCTCTGCGCTCAGTTCTTCGATTTCAACCGGCGCTGGAGATGGTGCTGTAACCGTCTTTCCCGTAACCACTTCAGTCTGGTTCTGCAGCGGAATCCGGCTCGTGTTGTTGGAGGTGATTGAGTCGGATCTGGGAACGTCTCCCCCTGCGAATGCTTCGGTCAACACCCGTCCGTCCATGGGATGAGGCGGCGGGACACCCAGGATGGCGAGGACCGTCGGCGCAACGTCGATATTCCCGCTGGGAAGGTCATCAATCATCCCCTGGCGAAAATCCGGGCCGGCTGCCACGAGAGTGTTGTGCATGTCGAACGGACTGAGGCTGGCGTGGCTGCCGCGTCCCGAAACGTAACTGGTACTGTCGTTGACCAACATTCCCTGAACGTCTTCGGAATTTTTTTCCGCCGTCCAATGCATTGAGACGGCGATGTCGGGCGCGTCCTTGGTGTTGATGCCGACCTGATCCAGCGTGAATGTCCCCTTCATAGGACTTCTCGTGAAGATGACGCCGGTAAAGTCCTGTTGCTGCAAAAACTCGACGAGTTTCAGTATCAACTTCAGATCGTGCCCCGTGACGTACAACAACACCGTGCCGACTTCGCCGACAACCATCACGTCGCCGTTTGTCGGTGGCTCCCCGTATTTCCGTGCGGCGTTGAAGCCTGATTTTTTCAGGGCCGCGGCCACGTCCACATTACGGCTAACCGTCGAGAACCCGTGGTCGGAAACGACGAAGACATCCGTCTTGTCACGCTCACCCCGGCTGTCCAGTTCGTTTAGGACACGTGCGAGATTGGCGTCGGAGCTTTTGAGTGCCGCGCGAGTTGGTGCCGACCCCAGCCCGGTCGCATGCTGGGTCAAATCAGGTTCACTCAGCCATAATATTGAAAGCTTCGGCACGCCGGCGTCCCACTGTGGGCCGATCAGACTCAGGGTGGTGGCTTCGTCCTGACGCGTGTTCGGTGTCCCGCCGGGTGTGAATACTTCCTCTTTTGTTTGTGCCTCTGCAGCCGATGGAATCACGTGGCCCGCAAAATAGTTGATGCAATTGGTGCAGGCGCGGCCTTGCTCCAGGCGGTCGAGCAATAGGGCTACAGGCTTGGTTCCGGCGACGGCGGTGCGGTAGCCGGCGTGTTGCAGGATTTCGGCAACGGTTGGCAATGCGATGTAGTGGCCGCCGCTCAATTCGTCGCCCTTGCGTACGGCGGTATGCGACTGTGTGTCAGTGTATTTAAGCGGGTCAATCGCAGGCCGGTACTCGCGGTTGCCCATGATGCCGTTGTGGGCGGGAGTCGCCCCTGTTGCCAGGGCAACGGCGTTCACCTCCGTAGAACTGACATAAACAGGATGATGCTTCTTGAAGAAGACGCCTTCGGCAGCGAGCTTGTACAACGTCGGCGTGTCCTGCGCATTGATCGAGTCCGGTCGCAATCCGTCCCAGACAACCACGACGACGTGCTCGGCTTTGCCCGCACCGTAACAAGGTGGGAGCACCAGCAGGAGAGACAGAAGAATGAGAAGTGCCCGCATGGGGTTGTGATTGTATCGACAGTTGGAATGGCTGCAACCGGAAAAAGGACGTTTCTTTTCTCGGCGGCTGATTTGTTACTGCGGTGTGACCGAGCCGTTACCTTCGTCGATATATACCGTCCCGCCGTACTGGGTCAGGCGCAGGGATTGCCTCCAGACGGACTTGGCGGAACGGCTTTCGGAATTGAGCGTGCTGACGGTGGGCGGTGGCCAGGCGACCGAGCCGCCGGGCATCTCCTCGCTCAGGACACGGCCGTCCATCGGTTGCGGTGGATTGATGCCGAGGACGGACAGGATGGTCGGCGCCAAATCCGCGTTGCTGGAAGGCAGATCGTCATGTGCGCCTGCGCGGAAATCCGAACCCGCAGCGATCAATGTGTTTTGCATGTCAAACCGGCTGAGGCTGCCATGCGCCCCCCCGCGTGCCGCGTACGAAGTCGCGGGTCCATCAACCACAAGCATTCCTGCAAGGCCTGCGGTGTTACGATCTGCCGACCATTTCAAGGACACGACCAAGTCCGGGGCATGAGCTGTGTCGATTTTTACTTGTGCAAGTGTAAATGTGCCGGGCATTGGCTGGCGGGTAAAGAGGACGCCGGTGAAATCCTGTTGCTGGAAAAACTCAACCAGCTTGCGCGTCACCACTTCGTCGTGGCCGATCACGCAGAGTAGCACCGAACCGCCCTCGTTTACCACCATGATATCGCCGTTGGTTGGTGGGGCTTGGAATTCCGTTTCCGCACGAAACCCGGCTTTCTTAAGCAGGGCGGGAATGGCCACCGTGCGGTTGATCGTGGAAAACCCGTGGTCGGACACGACAAAGACATCGGTATTGGAACGCAAGCCGCGGGCCGTCAATTCGGACATCACCAGGCCGAGGCTGGCGTCGCAGTTCTGAATTGCCGTGCGGGCTTCCTTTGAACCCGGTCCGAATTGATGCTGGCTCATGTCCGGTTCAGAAAGCCAGAGCAAGGACAACTTCGGAACAGCCTCACCCCAAAGTCCAAAGACCAGGGCGCGGGTGGCCATGGCGTCGAGTTTGCCTTGGGGAGTGCTGTCGGCCGGAATCTCGCGGTTGGACTTGGCGATGCGCTTGACGGCATCAGTCGGTAGAGTCGCCATCAAGCTTGCGGCGTCATGACCTTTACTGTTGGGCTCGTTGCGGTCGAACAACCGGGGAACCGGTTTGTTGCCGACTACGGCGACGCTGCCACCAGCAGCCCGGACGATTTCTGGCAGTGTGGGTACGGGCAGATAATGGCCGCCGGTCAGTTCATCGCCCTTGCGCACGACGTAGGCGGAGTCCACCTCGACTGGCTTCAGCGGATCGATCTCGGGTCGATACTCGCGGTTGCCGAGAATGCCGTTGCGATAGGGAAAATCACCAGTGGCAAGCGCGGCGGCATTGACCTCGGTGGAACTGAGGTAGACCGCGTGGTGGTTCTTGAAGAACACGCCCTGACGCGTGAGTTCGGAAAGCTTGGGCGTGTCGCGTTCGTTGATGCAATCGGGGCGCAACCCGTCCCAGACGATGATAACGACGTGTTCGGCGTTGCCGGCACGGACACTGGTTACCGCCGAGGAAAAGAGCAGCACAAGTATCAGCGCACGTGGAAA
>CAZAQZ010000085.1:0-9554 GCA_964487175.1 uncultured Verrucomicrobiota bacterium
TCATGCGCCGAAGCGTGTGCATGCATTATGTGCGGCCATCCCCTTTCTGTTTACGTTGGTCACCGTGCTGACGGCAACCGTCCAAAGCATTCAGGGCTGGTGGCAGAAGATTCCGTCGGCGGCGCCGGGTGAACAGGTCTCACTGCAGTTGATGTGCTGGCTTGCGTCGATCATGCTCGTGCTGACCGTGGTGATCGCTATTGATGCAATTCGCAAGTGGCGCAGTATCCTGGCAAGTCCCGTCGTGCCCCGGGAACCTGTCCCCGTCATTGAAACAGCCTGACTCCCCTTTTTTTGAAGGGCAGGATCATCCCGGCAAGAAATCCGCCCACGTGCGCCCAGAAGGCGACACCACCCTCTTGCGAGCTGCCGAGCACACCGGAGATCGCGCCACTGGCTCCAATCATCGGCGTCGTGGACTCCGGTGAGATGGCGACTTGAGCCGCCGCCGCGCCAATACCGCAAAGCAAGTAGAAGAGAATGAACCGGAAGTGGCCGACGGAATCCTCGACGTTGTCGCCAAAAATCCACAGGTACCACATGTTGCCGATGATGTGCAGCCAGCCTTCATGGAGAAACATGGAGGTGAATATGGTCGAGTACACCGACGGAGAAGAGGGATGAACCACGTGTGCGGGCGTCAAGGCGAAGCTGGCGAAGAACGGCTGCACACGCCCCTCTCTGGCCAGCAGTAATTCACGCGCGAAAACCAGGGCATTCGCCACGATCAAGCCGATTGTCACGAAAGGGATCGTGCGGCTTGGAACGTCGTCGCGCAGGGGGATCATTTCTTGGAGGCGGGGGCCTTTGCTGGCGGCGGAGGCACAGCGGCCTCCGCAGGAGGTTCGCCCAGTAGCGTTTGCCTGAGCCAGTCGACCATGATCGTGGGCAGGTCCTTCACGCCTTTGAGCATATCCGCGCCGTGGAGGTTGCCCGTGCAAATGATCAGCTCGTTCGTGTCGGTGGTGTGGCCGGCGTCCTTGCGGATATCGATCAAACGCTTGCAAGACTCGAAGGCGAAAGGATCATTGCGGGAGACCGCGATGCGAAGGGGCAAGGGGCCGAGTTTTTGCATCACATCATCGGTGCGTAGATCCTTGTACGTGATGCCCGGGCTGAACAACACGAGCGCTGCCAAATCCTCGTTAAACAGCGCATACCGCAGGGCCACGTTTGCCCCAAGACTTCCGCCGATGATGGCGATGTGATGCTTGTCGGTGGCTGGTTGGTCGAGTAACCAATCCATCGCGGCCTCCACGTCCAAAAGCATGTCCTGGAAATCGCGCGGCGTGAAGTTGTGGTAGTCCACAAGCTCAGGGCCTGCAGCGGTAAGACGCCGGGTGCTCTCGCCGTGGCCGCGAAAGTCAATCGCGAGGACGGCGATACCGTTGCGTTGCAGCGTGCTGGGGAAGGTTCCCCACTCGTCGCGCGTCCGCGCGAAACCATGCAGCAACAATACCGCTGGCGCAGAAGCGGATGTCACTGGGTAGTAGACGGCCGAGATTCCCACGTCGTCCGCTGTGGTCAAGCGGAGCGGACGCCGCACTTGGGCGTCCGCCGTCAGCGTGGCAGCCGCTACGGCGACCAGTGTGAGAATGATGAGTTTGCGGAGCACGAGCGCGACTCTAGCACAGCGTCAATTCAGTTCAACGGTTTTCAACAATTGCTCGCGCAAGGTGTCTCTGGCCCGGTTACGCTGTTCTTCGTAGGGCATGTCCTTAGGGTTCCACAGGCTGAAGGGATAGCCGAGGGTGACGCACATCGTTTCACGGCGGAACCAGTTGCGCCAGTCATACGGTTTGCGCGTGCCGCGCAGGATCATCGGCAGAACGGGCACATGACCCAGAAGTGCCATGGCACCGGCACCGGGCTTGAATACGGGATTTCCCCCGAGGACGGATTGCTCGCCCTGTCGAATTCCAGCCTCCGGGAAAATGATCACGCACCTTCCCGCACGCAAGCGGCGGATCACTTCACGCGCGGCCCCTCCGTCCACGCGGGAGCGATCCACGGGAAACGCGCCGGCCGCACGAACGATCCGAGCCAAAAAAGGGTTACGGAACAATTCGACCATTGCAAGAAAGTCAACGGGGCGGGGGACAGCCACGCCAACCATCGGTGGGTCGGCATAGCTGATGTGATTGCATAAGACCATCAGGCCACCGTCAGATGGCACGCGGTCGCGTCCGGTGATGGTTGTGCGAAAGACAATGCGGAAAATAAAGGTAAACAGAAGCTTCCCAAACGTATAGAGAGGGCGGTGTTCCGCAGGCATCCCCCCTTTGTAACGAAAACAGGCGTGGGCCGCAAGGCTGCGACTGGCGCATCTTGAGTGATTCTCATGTGGAAAATCGCTTTACTAAAGCGTTGAATTGTGCAATTATTTGCGAGTAAGCAGTCGGTTTTTCATGGTTAAATCGCTTGAAGGATAATCGAAGAGTTGACAGACTGGAGGCTATCGGGTGATCGGTAGTTGAGTGAGAGGGTGTATGAGCACTGACAAAAAGAAACGCTATACTATAAAAGATATCGCCGAACAGAGTGGCGTGTCTCTCTCGACAGTTTCTTTGGTTCTAAATGGCAACCCGCGCATCAGTGCGGCGACGCGGGATCGTGTCCATGAGACCATTGCGCGGCTGGGATATCAACCGAATCGGATGGCACGCGCTCTGGCTTGGCGGCATAGCCGGACTTTGGGCATTTTGGTCCCCCAATTACGACACGCGTTCGCAGATGTGTACTTCGGTGAGATCGTCAGTGGCATTTATGATCGTGCGAGCAAACTCGGCTACAAAATTATACTCGAAGTGGCCAGCGCGAAGTTTGTCGAAAGCAAGGAGTATCTGCAGCTTTACGACCAGAAGTTTGTGGATGGCATCCTGATGATCGGGGCAAGTTCCAAGCACCAATTCCTGGCGGAGATGGTGGATAGCTCCCGCCCCATGTTGATGGTCAACAGTTATTCCAAGGAATTTGATACGAATTACGTCGTCTCGAATTACCGCTATGGCGCCTGGCAGGCGGCCCAACATCTGGTGCATTTGGGGCACCGCCGCATTGGGTTCATTACCGGCGGCCTCGCGGAAATTCAGACAAGCCAGGACATCTACGAATCCTTTACAGAAGTGTTGAAGGAGCGGGGAATTCCTTTGACTCCCGAGTTGATGGTCGATGGCTGGCTGACGGAGGAAGGCGGGATGAAGGCCGCCGAACAATTAATGCGTCAGGATTCACAGATTACCGCCATATTTGCTTTGAATGACAAGATGGCGCTTGGCGCGATCAAGAAATTGAACGAGCTCGGCTTGAACGTGCCTCAGGACATCGCCGTGGTCGGGTTTGACGACATTCCCCAAGCCAGCTACTCCATCCCGAGTCTTACAACGGTGCACCAGCCGTTGTACGAGATTGGGAAATTAAGCTGCGAGCGGTTGATTGAGTTGATCCACGGGAGAATCGACCGTGTCAATGAGGTCATCCCGATTTATTTGGTCGTACGCGAATCCTGTGGCGCGAAGTTAAAACAAGCCGCCGCGGCTCACGCCTGATCACAGCGGAGGGAGAAACGCCCGTAATGAAAACACTTCATACCATTATTGTCTTTGGTCTTCTAGCGTCATTGTTCGTGATGGTCCCCCTGACGTTTGCCGCCACCGATGAAGTGGCGACGACGCTCGCGTACACGGATACAACCGCCACGAGTGTTGGGGTGGCAGGTGAGTTCAGCAACTGGACCATCGTATCCATGACCAATGACGGGGCCGGCAATTGGTCAAAGACCCTGTCTCTCAAACCAGGCTTCTATGGGTACAAATTCATTGTCAACAATTCAGCCGAGTGGATTCTGGATCCCAAGAATCCGGCACGCAAAACGGTTAACGGAATCGAGAATTCTGGCATCTCCGTCGGCGGCGCTCAACCAACCGCTCCGGCGAGTGTTGCAGCGGCGGGGAACGCGAGTGCCGCAGTGGCGACCGGCAAGGTTTCCGTCACGTTTGGATACACTGATTTGAAGGCCAAGACGGTCCATGTGGCGGGCGAATTTAACAACTGGCTCGACAATGATCAGGGACATGTCACCGGGCACGGCGATTGGGCAATGCAAAACGATGGGGCAGGAAACTGGAAGTTGACTGCTTCATTACCCCTTGGCCGTTACAAGTTCAAGTATGTGGTCGATGGCGGCGACCGTTGGGAACTAGATCCAGGCAAACCGGCTTCTCCTGATGGCAACTCAATCATCGAGGCCAGGGCCTCTCAGGTGGCGGCGGGTAGCGCACCCGCCCAGGGGGCTGCCGGTGCCACGTTCACCTATGTCGACCCGTCCGCCAAGGCTGTCTTCGTGGCGGGCGAATTCAATAATTGGAGTACAAGCGCCAATGCGCTGCAGAAGGATGCGACGGGCACGTGGACAGTGAGCGTCCCGCTGAAGCCGGGGCGCTACCAGTACAAGTTCGTCGTGGATAGCGATTGGCACCTGGATCCGGCAAATACGGACTCAGTCGACGATGGGGCAGGCAACATGAACTCTGTCAAGACGGTGGCGCCGTAACAGATTGACCACTGTTCGGCCAGGCTGCGCGACATTCCTAGTGGCTTACACCGGAGTGATAATGACGTTGGTCACAGCGCAAGCCTCCGTCGATCTGACTTACGTTGACAATCGTCCACTTCTGGGCGGCAGTGAATCTCAAGTCCCCGGCAGAAATCGCAACGTCAGATGATTTGGCCCGATCGATTTTTGGTCGGTCCAAACAGCGTAATCGACCCACCAACACTGGCGGAAAGCCCAGTCGACGTGTCGTCATCCGGTTCACCCATTGAGGATGCTACAGCCGCGACGGATCGGGGCACAGCTCTTCGCGAAAACTCCAGCGTCAACAGCAACGCCGTTTCCATCCAATTTGGATCCCCGGGCATGAACGTAAATGCCGGTATCTATGTGGGCCCAGTGCTGTTTGGGATGCGGGAGGGCGAAGCCGGGCTGGCATTCGATCTGCCAGCCCACGAGCCCGGCACAACAGCGGCGGAAGTGAGCGTCTCGCACGACCCACCGGATCTTGAACCATCGAGTCTTTTCCTGATAGGTGTATTCTTGGTGGCAGGATGGATGTACCTGAGAAGAAAGCTTGACTAAGGTGCTGGGTTGGGGGCATAGTTCCGTAGGATTGCGGTTATTCCGACGGCGAGTACAACAGTCAGCGAACCAGAATTGCCACGTATGCAATAACCGGTCTGCCTTGTCGAATCAGTGATGGCGTAATTCTTGCAGCGAACACAGCCAAATGGGATTCATGAGAGAGGACAAGATGCCTTCAATCAAGCTGTTAAAGCGTTTCACGTATAATTCGTTTGGCCTTGGCTCGTCCTTTGGACTGTACGCTCTGATCCTTGCCATGCTTCTGCCATGTCGCACCGCGATGGCGTGGACCACAATGAATCTTCCGGGAACATGGGATGGCTTCAATGCAGGAGATGCGGCTGGCCCGTTTCGGATGAACAAGGTCTCTCCGCCGGGTACACCAGCGGGACAGGATTGGTATACGAATGTGATGTTCGTAGCTGCTTCGGGCGGCAACGTAACCAACGGTGGCTACCAGTTCAAGCTGGCGGCTGACGGTTTTTTCACCAACAACTGGGGCGGTGGGGCGGCGGTGAACATTGACGCCACTACTGCGCTGGGGTCCGTCGGCGCCAATGCCACGATCACGGTAACCAACGGATTTTATTACTCGTTTCGCACCCTGAATCCTCCCACCAACGCCACGGCAACGCTGGCGGTGATGAAGACAACCAATCCGCCGATCTCGGTCCATCTGGCCAGCCAAGCCCCAGTCGCACCGCGCACCAACGACACCGTGACGCTGACGATCAACTTGAGCGCGCCGAAATCTCCCGAGGAAACCGTTTACGTGCGTTGGACAACCAACGCCTTCGCCACGTCATCCATGCAGGCGTGCACGCCCATGACGCCGACCAACTACACGACGACCATTCCGCCCGAGCCGAATGGCACCGCCGTTATCTACTACATCCTGACGTCCACCTCGTCCGGCATCTCGCCGGCAAATGCGGATTCTCTGACGCTCGCTCTCGACTCAAATGGGGGCAACAACTACAGCTATACGACCGTGCCCAATATCGTCTGGCCCGGCGGACCGACGGCAGGTTATCCGAGCGATCCCGCCGGCAACATCCACCACTGGAAAGAAGAAGCCGTCGTCGGCAACGGCTACATGAATGTCCAGCTCGACCAAAATGGATCTGTGTACGACATCTATTTCCCCAGCGTCGGCACCCGCCACGGCGTGAGCACCTCCAACGAAGGCTACCAGGGGCCCGAGGAATTTATCGGCCAGAACCAGCCCTGCACCAATCTCGACCAGGAAGCCAACGGCCAGATGAACGTGATCGCCTGTCAGGGCGGCATCGGCACCGTCGAAGGTGGCACCAACAGCGTTCACTGGCTACAAAATGCCGCTGGCTCCGACTACGCCAGCGTCACCCAGGCGTGGGACAGCGACAGCGTCAACGTCGTGGTGACCAGCAACACGTTGGTCGCCCTCAACAACAACATCCAGGTCGTACAGTACGATTTCGTCCCGTCAGTGAACGCGTTGCCGGTGATCTCGGACGGCACCCGCACCAACTATGGCGTGTACGTCAAGCGGTTCCTGCTGACCAACAACCAGGCGACCACCAACACGATCAATTTCTACTATGACGCCAATTTCAACATCAATGGCGGCAACGACTTTGACTTCATGACCTATTCCAACAACACCATGATCGCCTGGGACAACACCTACCGCATCGCGACAAATCCGGTCCCCGGGACCACTTGCTTCAACAACGGTTATGGCAACGAGTACGATCCCGCCTTTGCCTTCTCCTGGGTCAAGAGCAACTCCACTTATTTTGCCACCGTCATGAAACTAGTCACCAACACCGTCACCGGCGCCGGTTCGCCCGCCGACGGCAGTTGGCGCGACTTCACCGCCACCGATAACCAGGAAGGCTGGATCGGCAAGGTGGTCACCCTGCCGCCGGGCGTTACCAACGAAATCGACATCATGATCGTCGGCTCCTGGGACGATGTCAGCGGCGCCACGGGCACTTACAACTATTGGGGCTTCCCGCTGGTCAACTGGTTTTATACCAACAACCTGGCCATCGCCCAGGCCGCCACGGAAACGTACTGGTCCAACTGGCTGAGCGGCGGGGTCACCGTCAATTTCCCGACGGCAGCGTATAACACGCTGTTCAAACGCTCCCTGCTGATGACCGCCCTGCATTGCGACGCTGTCACCGGGGCCATCATGGCCGGCATGCACAACGGCGCTTACCCGTTCGTCTGGCCGCGCGACGGTGTTTACGCCGCCATTACCCTGGACAAAACAGGCCACACCAACGAAGCGGCCAATCTCTACCACTGGCTGCGTGACGTCGCCTATCGGAACCAGGACCTGCCCATTCCCGGCGGAGAATCCTTCTTCGAGCAGAAATACACCACCGACGGCTACTTCGTCTGGACCGGCGCGCAAATGGATGAGACCGCCGTCGTCCCCTGGGGGCTGTACTACCATTACTTGATCACCGGCGACAGCGGCTTCGTCACCAATTACTTCCAAATGGCTCTGCAAAGCGCCTACACCTGTTACTACACCAGCTCCAACGATCCCAACGCTTACTACGATTTTGCCAATAACCTGATGCACGGCGAGAACGTCTGGGAGGATTCCTCCGATGACTTCTTGTATTCCAACGCCGCCATCGTGCGCGGCCTGCAGGACGCCGCCAATCTGGCGCTGGTGATGGGAGACAGCACGGACTATTCGAACTGGACGAACCAGGTCCACTACATCGTCGGTGGCCTCACCAATCGCGCCAACGCACGCGTCGAACCGTCCGACATCAGCCAGTTGGGCATGGCCGTGCCCTTTGAGGTGTTTGCCCCCAATACGCCGCTCATGACCAACGTCGTCGAATGGCTCAATGGACGGCAGGCGGCAGGCACGTGTGCCAACTGCACTCCGAACGGCGGGCCGTGGTTCGACAATATCGTAGAGCACGATCCGGTCAACTATCCAGACATTGTCGGATTGGTCAACCGGTATGGCCACAACGTCAATGGCAATACGGACAGTTATTGGAACACGTCCCCAGGCACGTACATGCACAGTCCGTGGTTTCTCGCGACTTCCTGGTTTGGCGAATATTTTGCGCGCTGGCAGGATTATGTGGGCGGGAAGGCGATGATCAACACAAACAAGTATATGCTCGACCTGCTCGTCGCCAAACTCGGTCCCATGGGTCTGGCCGGCGAACAGATCGCCCCCAGCGTTTCCGAGCAAAAATACCCCGGCTTTTGGCTCCAGACTGCCTGGCCCAATACCTGGGAGTCCCATTCCACACTCCTCGACCAGATGATGATGTTCCTCGATTACAAACCCGAGGGCACCAACGGCAACAACATGTGCTACTTCGCCCCGAAATTGCCGGTCGGCTGGAGTACGATGACCTATAACAACCTCTATTCTCAGGGCCAGCGTTTCGATATCACCGTGTCGGAAACCAGCGTGGCCCCGCAAACCACGACCAACGTTATCGCCACGATCAACAAAAGGACCGCGGGCAATCTGAACTTCGACATATATCTGCGCACCCCGACTGACCAGGCCAGCAACATTTATCAAATGGTCGTCGCCAACAACACCCAGGGCGCCATCGGCTTTGTGCCAGGATACATTTCGTCCCTCGACCCTGGCACTGGCCGCGTCCACGTTCAAGGGCCGTTGACTTTTGCCGCGGGGATCAACACCATCGCTGTCTATCCGGACACCGAAGGAAAGGGTGTGCCGGATTATTGGAAGGCGCAGTACGGGTATACGCCTTCGACTCCCGCGAGCACGGTTGGCGCCAATGGCCAGACGCTCCTGCAAAGCTATACCGCCGGACTGGATCCCAACAACCCGAATGACCACCTCCAAATCACCGAAACGTCTCAGACCGCGCCGGGGCAGCCGTTCCAAGCCGCGATGAACGGACATGCAGGGCGCGTCTACATTCTGCAACGGACCACGGACTTGATCTCGTCGAACTGGGTAGGGATCGTTACAAATGGCGTACTCGCAACCGATGGGAACGTGTTGCTGAGCGATCCGACTCCTCCTACACCGAACGCGTTTTACCGGTTCCAGGTCAGTTGGCCGTAGCACGATCGCGATGCAAAAAACGGCCCCCTCGTCAGCCATGGACCAGTGCATGCGGCATGAGCCGCAGTTGCGCCGCTTCGTCAACAAACTCGATGCTGACCGTGTCCTGATCAAGTTGCAAAGTGCCTGCGACGAAATCCAGGACGCGCGTGTGGTTTGGCGTTCGGGTGGGGGAGAACGCGAACAACCGATGGAACGTCTCGGTCACGTAAACGGAGCCGAGTTTTTCAGCACCACGATTCCTGCAAGTGCTCCGATCGAGTACATCTTCAAGTTACAGGCTTGCGGCGTTTCGCGCTGCTTGACGCCAGCGGGACCTTACCTCAATTCAACTACGGC